>JBATYS010000107.1:0-1721 GCA_049674205.1 Candidatus Aminicenantaceae bacterium | reverse complement strand
GCCATTGGCTGCTCGTGCACCTCAATCAAGGCAAATTCAAAGGCAAGCAGGTCATCAATCCACAGACGGTCCAGGATATGCATCTGTCTTATATGCCAACCGGCGAAACTCCATCCATTGCAGAAATAACACCGGCAGATTACGGATTGGGATGGTTTGTGGATACGTACAGAGGTCACAGGCGGGTTCGCCACGGCGGCAACATCGACGGATTCTCGGCCCTTGTGTGTATGCTTCCCGATGATGGAGTGGGGATCGTTGCGTTGACCAATAAAAATGGAAGCCCGCTGCCCGAGCTTCTTGTCCGGCATGCTTCGGACCTGCTTCTTGAGGCCGAAACCAAAGACTGGATCGGACAGACTGTGGAAAGGATTGCCAATAGCAAGGAAATGCGGAAGGAGGCCGAGGAGAAAAAGGCCACTCGGCGCAAAACCGGCACCCTACACGCTCACAAACTCAAAGAATATACCGGCGATTATTCCCATCCTGGCTATGGAGATTTCAAGGTTTTTCTAGAGGAAGGCCATCTGGCATTTACATATAACGACATCACGACGCAACTGGAACACTGGCACTATGAGACCTTTAATTCAAAAAGAGCGGAAGATCCCACATACGAAGACACAAAGATCACCTTCCGCACCGATGTCAACGGGTTTGTGGCTGCACTCGAAATTCCTATCGAGCCTACCCTTGAAGAGACCGTATTCAAAAAGAAGCCTGACGCAAAATATTTCAATGCCGCATATCTTGTGAGATTTATCGGCAAGTACACCTTGATCAACGATTCATTCACCGTAAGCCTCAAAGGAGACAGCCTGACACTTTTCTTACCAGGACAGCCGGAGTATGATCTGGTTCCTGTACTCGGTGATGAGTTTATCCTCAAGCAGGTTAAAATTATCAGCGTGAAGTTTCTAACAGATGAAAAGGACAATGTAATAGCTGCGGAGTTCATCCAGCCCAACGGTATCTTCGAAGCCAAACGGGTTAACGAATAATTAAGGGGACTGTCACCTTTTCCCAGGGGTGAAGAAAAAAAGGGACTGTCACCTTTTTATATGCAACAACCGTTTCCTGAACGGACCGCTTGGGAAACGGCCCCTAATTCAGAAAAACGGAGATAACCTCAATCATCGCTCCTTTATCCAGTAGACTCCAGTCCAATCGATGCGCACGATCTCCTCTGTGATTCCATTAGACCTTCGGTAATCCTCAACAGCACTTTTAGCAGGAGGGAGTGCTCCATAGTCATCAATGATCACATATCCTCCGACAGAAACCTTTGGGTAGAGATATTCCAGAGACTGCATGACAGAGTCGTACAGATCGCAATCTATGCGCAACACAGACAGCCTCTCTATGGGCGCATCAGGTAGCGTGTCGATAAAGAATCCTTTGAGAAATCGCACCTGATCATCGAGCATGCCGTAGCGTTCAAAGTTCTGTTTTGCCTCTTCCACAGATACTGCTAGCTCTCCTCCCTCCCATAAGCGTGCATCTTCAGGATAAAGAGTGGGATCGGGCCTCGGAATCCCTTCAAATGAGTCCGCCAGCCAGACTGTACGACCAGTATCTCCATAAGCCTTCAAAACAGCTCTCATAAAAATGCAAGCGCCTCCCCGCCACGCACCGCATTCAAGAAGGTCTCCCGGGACATTACGGTGGATCACATCCGTGACACACTCTTGAAGGCTGTCCAATCGTCTCAGACCGATCAT
>JBATYS010000106.1:0-4500 GCA_049674205.1 Candidatus Aminicenantaceae bacterium | reverse complement strand
ATAGTTCTGCGCTTGCCCTCATTCCTGCAGGACCGGCACCAATTATAAGTACAGACCCTTTCATAGTGATTGACCTCCTTCTTCTAATATTATTTCTGTTACAACCCGCCTTGTATACACAAGGTATTTGTTTTCTTCTTTAACGAGCTGCGTTTCAAACCCTTCCTTTTCATATTGAGCCATTTTTTCCATAGCCTCTTCTTCAGTGGAATATTCTCCTTTGTCCCACATGAATTTTTTTCCATCAATATTTTCCGCTAAGTTAGGCATAATTCCTCCTCGTATTAGAGTTTCGTTTTTTTGTTTGTATCCAAGTTCTCCTTGACAATTAGTGAATGGGGAGATATATTTTAAATGAGAATGATTATCAATGTCAATAAAGAAAAATAAAATGGCAAGAACTCACACATTGAGACATAGATTTGAAGGCCATGCCTCCCGATTAACAGCACCCAGGGAGGCCATACTGGAGTTTTTGAGTAGATCATCCAAACACATGAGTGCTAAGGAACTGTATGCTTCCCTCCACAGATCTTATCCAGGTCTAGGACTGAGCACTGTCTACCGTACACTCGACCTTCTAGCCCGAATGGGCATTGTAACTAAGATTGCTATTGGTGACGGACAAAGCCGATATGAATTCAAATCGAGAGAAAAAGATGAACATCACCACCACCTTATTTGTACCAATTGTGGGGGAATCATCAACTACAGTGAATTCCTGGATGAGGAATTGCGCCTAATAAAAAAGACAGAAGAAAAACTGGCAAAAAAATATAATTTTATAATCAAAGATCATAATATTGAATTTCTAGGTATCTGCGAAAAATGCATATGAAAAAATGGGCGTCGCTCCTGTCCAATTCTCCCCTCTTTACCCTAAAAATTCAATGGAAATAATGATTGCAGCATGCTCACCATAATGTTCTAAATATCTATCGAGCTCTTCCTGGTCAAACAAAAATTCCTCTACATAGGGATCCTCGTCCATTGGGATCACGACCTTGACCTCGTAGTGACCGTTCCAATACTTCTGGAGCTGCTCTTTGCTTATGATACGACTCATCTCTCTTCCTGAATTATTCACAAGAAATGTCGATTTTTATTTCCACTAAAAATATATCAATCATTTTCTTAATTCTTCCTGCAAGCCATTCTGGCAATTCCTCTCTCAGTGTCTTTTTTATTTATAATCAACATTTTTTACCCTTCGGGCGCCGACCCAACCTAACCCACCAATCTCACAGCATCGGCTTCGTTGTAGCTCACGTTAGGAGGTAGTTCACTACATCTTCATGAGCCACTTCTTCATGAGCCACTTCCTCCACCTCAATGTTAGGGTGGGGTGGGTTGGCCTTGGTTCGTGAATAATCCAGGCCAATTATAGTGATCTTGTAACGAAAACGTCAACAATAGAAAAAGGGGCTGCCTCCGTTTACATTTGTGGCGGAGACAGCCCCTGGAGTTTTAAGAATTATGCGTAGATCCTTAGTGGTCAGTTCGGGTTGGCTTGGGTTCCATTACTGCCTTGCTGTCCGCTTTCAGCTGCAGTTTTTTTCTGTTCGCAGCCTTAATGGCGATTTGGCGATCAACCTCATCCTGGATCGTTTGGTGGAGCTCGCAGCTCTCGCATTTATAAACTTGTGAACAGGCCCTGGCAGCGATCTCTCCACTCATAGTGTATCTGCACTCGTTTCTTCCAGATTGAGTGGCGAGCTTGTCTAAGAAAGGTTTGATCCTGGGATCAGTACTAAATTTTTCTTTTTGCATCATTGCGGAATGGAAATTACACACATTCTGACATTGATATCCCAGTGTGCACCTACGTTTCTTGACGATGTCCGCCTGCATCCAGATGCAGGGTGCGATTATCAGATCTTCAACGACGGGTTCTTCGACAGGTGGAGTCGGAATCACATCAGTTTCAAACGATTGCCGGATTAAAGTTTCAAGATAGGATAGTTCAAAAGGTTTTTGCAGATATTCGGTAGCGCCTCTGCGCATGGCTTCCTCTTCGGTTTCAACCGAGGGGTAAGCCGTGATGATGATCACTTTTGCCTTGGGATTCTTCAGTTTGACTTCTTCTAAAACAGAAAGCCCATCACGACCCGGCAATCTAAGGTCGATGATCATGACGTTGTAATCTTCAAGGTTGTATTTCTCCAATGCTTTTCCACCATCATTGGCCGTATCAACTGTATGACCCCCGTCTGAAAAGTAATCGAGCAATGCTTCCCGCATAATGTCTTCATCTTCGACAACCAACATATTTTCTTTTCTCATTTCATTCCTCCGATCTTTGATTTTTTGCATGTTTCCTTCAGGATAATTTGTATGATTGTTTTTATCCTCTTTGAATTAATCATTGCACTTATCTATACTGCAAGTCGTGTGCCAAGTTGGTGCACAATTTAGAATTTATTATAAGGATCATTCTAACTGTTTGTAAATAAATGGGTTATGACTAAGAGGGAGCCAGGAGATAAATATGGGGAAATGCGAGAAACGTCTATTAATTAGACACCAGCCGTCTAATTAATAGACAGTGTGGCCGTACTTTTTGAGCTTATTATAAAGAGTCATTCGCTGAACACCGAGTATCTTTGCAGCCTCTGAAATATTGCCTTTTGTTTCATCGAGAACGCGGAGAATGTGATTTTTCGTCACCGCCTCGATGGTTTTCTCTTCGGCAGGAATGGGATGAATAATGTCCTGTGGGAGCTCAGCCATTGTGACAGCATTTCTTGTGGATAGAATGACACCATGTTCGATCATGTTTTCCAACTCTCTCACATTTCCGGGCCAGGAGTAGTTCAGCATGAATTCAATGACCTCAGGAGATAGGTTTATGACGTCTTTGCTGTTTTCTTCTGCGTATTTCTTTAAGAAATGCTCGGCCAGCGGAAGTATGTCTTCTCGTCTTTCCTTAAGCGCTGGAAGGCAAATCGTGACGACTTTTAGCCGGTAATACAGGTCCTCTCTGAATGGGCCCTGCATAACCATTTGTCTTAAATCCTTATTGGTGGCAGTAATGACACGGACATCCACAGCGATTTCTTCGTTACTTCCTATTCGAGTGATCTTTTTTTCTTCAAGTGCCCTGAGAAGATGGACCTGAGTATTGGCGTTAATTTCGCCGATTTCATCCAGAAATAAAGTTCCCTTATCTGCCGCCTCGAACTTGCCTTTCTTTCTTTCCACCGCACCCGTAAATGAGCCCTTCTCATGACCAAAAAGCTCGCTTTCCAGCAAGCTTTCAGGGAGGGCTGCACAACTTGTCGCAATGAAGGGTTTGCTCCGGCGTTTGCTTTGATGGTGAACAGCCCGGGCGACGACTTCCTTTCCCGTACCAGTTTCTCCAGTTATCAATACAGTTGCATTTGTCGGGGCAACTATTCTGATCAGTTCAAATATCTTTAGCATTTTGGGGCTTTTCGCTATGATGCCTTCAAAGTGAAATCTGTCTTCGATCTTCCGCCGCAGCTTGATATTTTCCTCGATCAGATCCTGATGTTCCACCAGTTTTTCTATCAAGAGCTCTACTTTTTCCGGGCAGAAAGGCTTTTCGATGTAATCAAAAGCACCCTCTCTGATGGCAGTTATCGCTGATTGAATGGTCGCATGAGCCGTTATGATCACTGTCGAGAGCGTAGGAATGATCTTTTTAGCCTCATTCATCAGTTCGATGCCATTCATGCCCGGCATGACTAAATCGGCCACCATTACTTTGGGCTTTTTCTGTTGGATTATCGGGAGGGCTTCCTCGCCCGATCCCGCTACCTCAACGTCATAACCTGCCCCGTCCAGCCAATCGCTGAGCGATTCTCTGACTATACTTTCATCATCAACGATGAGAATCTTAGTCTTTTTGCTCATCCATGGCCTCCAGAAATATCGTAAATGTAGTGCCTTTGCCGGGCTCACTCTCGACGTCTATCTTGCCTTTATGTTTGCCTATGATCCCGTGAACAACGGAAAGTCCAAGGCCTACTCCCACGCCCTTTTCTTTTGTGGTGAAAAAAGGAGTGAAGAGTTTTTTCAAATTTTCCTGAGAAATACCCACTCCTGTATCCGTGATATCAATTCGGACTGCATTTTTGTACGATTCGCGGATTCTGACAGCTCGAGCCGTCGACGAAGCGATGGTAAGTGTTCCTCCTTCAGGCATTGCCTGGATCGCATTGAGCATGATATTGATCAGCACTTGCTGGATCTTTTCAAAATCTGCTTGAACAAGAGGAAGCTCGGTGTCTAAATTCTTCATGAGGATTATGTTTTCCAGGTTGATTTGATTTTCGACCAGGGGCAGGGCAGCATCTATGACCTTATTGATTTCGACGGGGCTCATGCTTGGTTCAGATTGACGTGCGAAGGTGAGAAGATTTCTGATGATTCGGGTTGTTCTATCCAGTTCTTTTTCCATCTTTAATAGCTGGCTTTCCGTTTTTTCATCCTGTAGCTTATTTTCTCTATATTTCTTCAGAAAAAGTTTTATGTAGA
>JBATYS010000105.1:0-6743 GCA_049674205.1 Candidatus Aminicenantaceae bacterium | reverse complement strand
TGATGGTATCGCCCATGGCGGTATAATCGAAACGTCTGTGCGACCCCATGTTTCCCACCACAGCGGGACCGGAGTTAACTCCGATCCTCATGTGGAGGGAATGTCCATATTGATCTTGAAATTCCGGTCTCAACTCATCAAGACGCTGTTGGCACCTGAGCGCAGCAAGGCAGGCTCGAGTCGCATGGTCATCATGGTCCAGCGGTGCATTCCAGAAGGCAATGATGGCATCACCCTCGTATTTATCCAGAGTCCCCCCCGAATCAAGGATGATCTCTGTCATCTCAGAGAGATAAGCGTTCAAAAGCCGGACAAGATCTTCCGGCGACAAGGCTTCTGAAATGGGAGTAAATCCTGCCAAATCAGAGAAAAAGGACGTGATCTCCCGTCGTTCTCCACCCAATTGTAGAAGCGATGGGTCCTCGATGATCCTTTCGATAAATTCGGGACTGAGGTAATGACGGAAGACATCTTTGATAAATCGCCGCTCTCTGCCTTCGAATCCATAGTTCAGGATGTTGGCAGCGATAAAACTCGAAAGGACAGCGAATTCCGGCCCCACAAAATCCAACCAAAAACCATTCAGGAAAGAGATCACTGACAGGATCGCAGGCAGGGCAAAAAAGAAGACAGAAACCACAATGATCTTCCAGACCTTAGTCATCAGCGATGTGACCATCCCCACAAATAGGGTCAAAAAAGCGATCCAAAGGATAACAAAGACCGGTGATGGGAAGTGGATAAAGTCCCCTTTCAAAAGATTGTCGATCACAGTTGCCTGGATTTCGGCACCGGGACACACGGCACTGAAGGGAGTGGAGCGGAGATCGAGAAGTCCGGGAGCGCTTGCGCCCACAAGGATGATCTTGCCTTTGAAGAATTCCGGCGAGACCTGAGGCTCTCTCCCCTCCTCCATCAGGGCAAAGGAGTTGATGATGGCAGCCAAAGAATAGCTCTGGTAAGTCCCTGTGGGTCCATAATAGCGGATGACCATTTTCCCCGATCCATCCGAGGGGATATCGGCGAGATCTCGACCTCCCCCGATATCATCAGCTAGAGCAAAAGGCAGTGCGGGGAGAGCGAGGCCTTCTAAATCAAAGGCTAAAGGAATTCGCCGGTAGATACTGTCACTATCCGGCAGGAATCTCGAATTTCCGGCACCATGTGCACTGCGGAGAAGAACATCCAGGGGAAGTGAAGCTGACTTCATAGGGTGTAAATATTCTTGTGGGATTTGAGTCATATCCAGAGAAAACCGTTTGAGCAAAGCCAATGTGTCTTCCGATGTTTCTGCCTCGTGGTGGCTCAGGAAAAAAGGGAGGTAGACATTCCCGGCAGTGGCCATGTTATCTGCGAAATCCTTGTCATCCTCTACGCCGAAAACAGAACCTTCAGAAAAGATGAGGTCAAAAACTAAAGCTTTGGCCTCTCCGCGCAGACAATACTGGATGAGAGCAGAATACATCTGGCGGGGCCATGGCCAGGCAAGCCCCTGCTCCTGTTCATAGACATCGAGGCTCTGCTGGTCGATCAGGAAGAGGACAATATCTTCGCTGGCACGAGTGGGATTTGAAAACATCTGCAACCGCAGATCCCAGGATCTCCATTCGAGCGGCTGAAAAACGTCCAGCGCATACAACACAAACACACATGCAAACACAACACCACCGATGAACACGCCGCGGAGAACCCTATTCTTCATTTTTTCATCTTCATTTCAGGATAGGTGTGTTTCAATCAACGATCTCTAGTAAACTCCTCCTGTGTCTTATGCGTCATTTAAGAGACTGGATTGCTCCCTTGAAGCGGGATGTGCGCACGGACTGAACTTCAGGGATCGACTTCAGTCCTTGGATCTGTTTTTGTACGCGGTCCATCCTGTCTTTGGCTGACGGGTGTGTCTTGAACCAGCCTTTACTAGATTGCCCTGCAGAATCATCCACCATCGTTTGGAGAAAATCCACGAGGCCGGTCGGATTGAATCCTGTGTTTGCCGACACCTTGACTCCCAATTTGTCCGCTTCATATTCGTACTTCCGGTCATAACCTCGTTCGATGAGGTTCTCGACAATATCGGCCAGAACATCCTCAAAAATGGAGGTCAGCTGAGCCAGCTCCTGAGGGCCATACCTTTGGGTCGCTTCCTGCCCGATGATCGTAAAGGCATCCACCAGCCTGGATTTTTTTATCGATTGCAATCCATGTTTGGCGGCCACATGGCCCACTTCGTGGGCTAAGATGGCGGCGATAACCTCTTCGTCCTTGCATCTCTTCAGAAGTCCCTTCGTGATAAAGACAAACCCCCCTGGTGCTGCAAGAGCATTCACTTCATTTGTGTCGAGGATAAGGAAATGGTATCCGGCATAGATCTCCGGCCGGTCGCTGTGAACGACAACAGCCTGGCCCACAGTGTTGATGTACTGAGTCAAGGCATTGTTGTTGTAGACAGAGTATTTTGAAAGGATGAGAGCCGATACGGCCCGGCCGATATAATACTCTTCCTCTTCAGTGATATCTGCAAAACTATCTCTCAGGGTTTTTCCTACTTTTACAGCGGCTTCAGCATCACTCACCTTCACCGGCGAAATCGCATCGATCTGCTGCTCTAGAGTTGCACAACTCATAAGCCCAAAAATCAACAGCGCGCAGGCCCATATTTGGAACTTTCTTTGAGTCCTCATGGCCGGCCTCCATAGATGCCCAGCTTGCCATCTTTAAGGAACTTGAGGAGCTGACTTTGTGAAACCTTGACTTTCAACATCCTATCCACTCCAGCAAAATTGGCATCACTGTGTTTGGATTTGTAGTTCTCCTCCACCTTCTTGTTAAAACCCTTTCCTGCAAGGGCGATCTCATCCGCTGTGGCTTTGGTCGTGAGAGACTTATCCATTGCCGCTAAATCAAATTTTCCTGTCTGGACTGCGCTTGAATGCAGCCACCCCACAATCCCTGTTGTGGTTCTTACCTGATACCATCCATTGGCTGCACTGATCTTTTCGACCACCTCGCCGGCCTTGAGCATAGCAATCGTGGATGCATAAAACTTCGGTTCCTTCCGCAAATGTGTGGTCTGCACTTTAACCATCAGCGTCTCTGCAATCAGTACTGTCACCAGTATAATGAACACACACACCAGAAGAGTATTCATACGAGAAGAATTTCTCATTAGCACCTCCTTCTTTTTCATGAAACGTGAAACAAAAAAAGCATATTATCAAGTCCTCTACGGTCCATTCGGGGAATGGACCCTACATCATAAACCTGCACCTAGAAAATGTAGGGAATGGACCCTAAATCGGTCAGCTCGGGGAGCTGACCCTACATAATTCTATGTTTTACGATTAATCTCAATGATTTTTTGTTTCAAGTAACAATTTCGCTTAATGGGCTTATCGTTCTTTATAGCGATATAAAGGGCCTTGTACGAGCCCACGATGCAGCTCAATCGTTTGGCCCGCGTCAATGCGGTGTAAAACAGATTCCGCTGGAGCATGATGAAGTGTTGTGTAAACAAAGGGATCACGACGGCCTGGTATTCGCTCCCCTGGGATTTGTGAACCGAGATGGCATAAGCGTGAGTGATCTCATTCATTTCCTCCCGCTGATAGATGATGACCTTCCCATCAAAATTCACGGCTATGCGATAAGCTCGCCTGTCGATCTCAACGACAGTGCCGATATCTCCGTTGAAGACCTCTTTGTCGTAGTTATTCCGGATCTGCATCATCTTGTCCTTGATCCGGATCTCCCTGTTTCCGGTCTTCAATCCCTCATGACTGGGATTAAGCCGTTTTTGCAGCTCAATATTTAGATTGTCCACCCCGATAATCCCCCGGTACATCGGGCTGATCACTTGGATCTGTGGTGACAATGGGTCCAGACCGAGCTTTTGCGGGATATTGTCTGAACACAGGTTCATGATCATATTAAAAGCTTTTTGCTCGTCTTCCTGCGCGATAAAATAAAAATCTGAATCTCTGTCTCCCTTCTCAGGATAGATCAACTTTTTCCCCTGGTTGATGCGATGCGCATTGGAGACGATGAGGCTGTCCTTCTCCTGCCGGAAAATCTGGCTCAACCGAACAACTTCTATGGCCTTGGAATCGATGATATCCCTGAGAAGATTCCCCGGCCCCACAGAAGGAAGCTGATCTTTGTCGCCCACGAGAACCAGCCGCATCGAAGGAGGGACGGCCTTGAGCAGATAGTGCATCAGAGGAAGGTCCACCATGGAGAACTCATCGATGATCAGGGAATCACCCTTCAGAAGATGGCTCTCATTCCTTCGAAAATTACCCATCTTGGGCGTATACTCGAGTGTGCGGTGTATGGTTTTGGCTTCCTTGTGTGTGGCTTCCGAAAGCCTTTTGGCGGCCCTTCCTGTTGGGGCTGCAAGCAGCACTGTCCTGCCCCAATGGCGAAAAATATCCACGACCGCTTTGATAATTGTGGTCTTTCCTGTGCCCGGCCCTCCCGTGATCACCAAGATTTTTTTGTAGAAGCTTTCCCGGATAGCCAGCCTCTGAGCGTCTGAAAATGTGATACCCATCTCCTCTTCGACATCCCGAATGGTTTTGTCCACATCGAATTTTGGAGTCATAAAGGGAAAATGCGCCAGTTTATGAATGGCCAGGACGACATCATCCTGAGCCTTGTGATAAAAAGGAAGATAGAGAGCTTTATCCGGATCGAGGTCCTCTACAACGATCAAGTTCTCCTTTTCGAGCGATTGGATCGCATCCGCGATCTGCTGGGAATCAACCTCCAGCTCCTTTGTGACGGCCTTCGCGACATCTTTTTGGTAGGAGAAGACATGCCCCTGTTCCGTGTCCTTTTCGAGGAGATAGGAGATAAACGCCTTGATCCTCTCGGGGGATGTGGGGCTCATACCCAGCTTTAGAGCGATCTGGTCTGCTGTTTTGAAACCCACGCCCCAGATGTCGTGACACGCTTGGTAGGGATTGGTCTTCAGCACATGAAATGATTTTCCCCCGTATTGTTTGTAAATTTTAGTGGCGAGGCTGGTGGTGATGTTGTGCTCCTGGAGAAATATGATAAGCTCCCGGATGTCTTCATGTTCGGACCACGACTTTTTAATCGCTTTGAGTTTGGCCGACCCGATGCCCTCCACTTTGAGCATCTTCGCCGGATCTTCAGAGAGGACATCGATGGTATCCACTCCGAATCGGCTGACGATCCTTTTCGCGAGCACTGGTCCGATGCCATTGATCAATCCCGAGGAGAGAAACTTTTCGATTCCCTTTGCAGAGGATGGCATTACGGGTATGTAATTTTCCACCCGGTACTGTTTTCCGAATTTGGGATTGAGCTCCCACTTCCCCTTGATCTTGAGCACTTCTCCGGGAGATAGTGGCGGAAAATTCCCTATGATCGTCATCGCCTGCTGGTCTTCCATGACAAATTTGCAGATGTGATACCCGGTATCCGGACTGTAATACACGACCGATTCGACTGTGCCTTCTATATAATCCATTTTTGTCCGTTACGCGTAAAATGTGAAACGTGGAATGTTTTTAATATCAATTATGTAGGGACCGTTTCCTAAACGGTCCGTTCGGGGAACGGACCCTACACCAATTTTGACCATTTGGGAAATGTGCTCAACAATTTGGAACAAATAAAATCCATAAATTATAAACATTTTACGTTTCACATATTACGGTTAAAATAATTCTATCACCCACATTCGCCTTGAGCCAGGCAGAAGCAGAACCTTCGCGGATAGCAATTTCAAGAAGTCCAAGGGATCCTGTAAGGCATAACGCTTCTCCTTTTTCGGCTTCACCGTAGTTTTTATGGAATACTATATCCAAACCTCCGAGCTCGGGGCTCTCATCTTTTGATCCCCTCACCAATCTCAATCTTAACAGCCGTCCACCCGATCCTTCCCGTTTTTGTGTGAGCATCTCCACGGGTATATTCGTGATCAAGTTGCCAAACTTGTCTATATGTAAGATCGTTCCGACCAGGTTGTCTCCTTCTCCTTTAGGGCTCCGCACATCTAATTTATTATAGGAGACGATCTTTGGGCCGAATTTTTCGCACGGCGTTCCTTTAGATAGCCAAGCGGCTGCGGGTGCCATCTTATCACGGGCTTCAAAGGTTCTTGTCGGATAGGGAAGAAAAAATTCGCTCTCTGATACCTCTCTGATCTGGATAATCGTCTCTTCCTCCAAAGCCATGCTCAGCACGCCATTATCGGGTCCGATGAAAAAATATCTTTCTGTTTCCACACAGAGGATCTTCCGGGAGGACCCCACTCCAGGATCGACGACGGCCAAAAATATCGTTTTTTGGGGAAAATACCTGTAGGCCGCATACAGAATAAAACTACCCGAGAGCACATTGAATGAGGGAACGCGGTGGGTCAAGTCAATGATACGAGCTTCCGGATTGATCTGAGCAATGACTCCCTTGAGAGAAGCTACGAAGAAATCTTCATCGCCAAAATCTGATAATATACCGATGACTGGTCGATCCACTTTCGTCTATCTTATGTGATTCATTTTCCGACGTCAACTTGCCTGAACTATTCATAAAAAATGTCGATACCTATTATAACTGACTCAATATCAGAATTTTACATTGTTTTTTCGGAATACTCATTTAGGCATTCCTTATTCGATTTTTATTTATAATCGACATTTTTTACCCTAGGGGCGCCGACCCAACCTAACCCGCTGATCTCACTACAAAGTCTTCGTTGTAGCCCGGGTTAGGTT
>JBATYS010000104.1:0-16836 GCA_049674205.1 Candidatus Aminicenantaceae bacterium | reverse complement strand
GCTCAAGAGAAATGTCCAGAATTTTTCCACTGAACCGACGTGTACGCGTTCATCTGGAGAGTGCGGGTGTTCGATGGTGGGGCCAAAAGAGATCATATCCATACCTGGAAATTTCTCGCCGATGATTCCACATTCAAGACCGGCATGGACAGCAGCTACATGAGCTTCCTTATTGAATGTTTTTTTGTAGATGTCTTTCATGGTTTGGAGAAGGGGAGACTGCAGGTTCGGCGTCCAGCCAGGATAACCTTTCTCCAGCACAACGTCTGCGCTCACCAGAGAACTGATGGCAGCGAGAGTGTCTCGTGTAGCCTCGATAGCTGATGCCACTGAGCTCCTGGTGCTGCATATGACCTCGACGTTGTCCTCATGCGTATGGACGACCGCGAGGTTGGTTGATGTTTCCACTAGCCCTTCCATTTCGGGATGCATGGTGACCACACCGTGTGGGAGAGTAAAAAGCAGATTAATCAATTTGTTTTGAGAATCAAGTGTCAAGGATATCGTTGTGGGTTCATCAGATCTTTCGAAAGAGAAGACTGCCCCTGTTTCGACAGCAGCATACTCTGCTTTAATCTTTTCGAAGGCCTTTTGGCTCGAGTCAGAAAAGCGGTCTTTTTCAGATGGATCGAGGATAACCGAAGCCCATGCTTCACGAGGAATGGCATTCCGCAGGTTGCCTCCTTCAATGGAGACCAGACGAAATGGCACACCTGCTGAGGACACTTGCCACAGGATCCTGGCAAGCAGTTTTATCGCATTGCCTCGTCCCTGATTGATATCGATACCCGAGTGCCCTCCTCTAAATCCTGATAACTTGACCTTATAGACTTCACCACTGTCTGTGTTGTCTTTTTGAATAGGAAGGGATATCTGAGTGTCAGCTCCTCCGGCGCATCCTATAGTGAATTCGCCCTCATCTTCGCTGTCCAGATTGAGCAGCTTTTTTCCCTTGAGGAAGCCAGGCTGTATCTTGGTCGCTCCAGTGAGTCCAGTTTCTTCATCGACCGTAAAGAGACATTCGATCGGCGGATGAACCAAGGTGTCGTCTTCCATGATGGCTAGGGCAGCACAAGCACCGATTCCGTTATCTGCTCCAAGAGTCGTTCCTTCCGCCTGGATCCATTCACCTTCCATCTTTGCGTTGATTGGATCCTTGCTAAAATCATGGGAAACATCCGAATTTTTCTCACAGACCATATCCAAATGTCCCTGGAATACAACGCCCACAGAATTTTCGTGTCCGGGTGATCCGGATTTTGAGATGATCACATTGCCAACATCATCTCTTTTCCATTCCAGCCCCTTGCCCTCAGCGAACGCAATAATGTAGTCTCCGAGGGCTTTTTCATTGCCCGAGCAGTGCGGAATTTTCAGGAACTCTGCAAAATGTTTCCAAAGATTGTTAGGTTCGATTGTTTCGAATGCTAGTGCCATTTAATTAATCCTCCAAATTAGATTGATTTGCTCCGGATATAATTATCAGAATCAGAATAATGACATAAAAATCTTTTCGATTCAAGCATATTTTCCTTAGCCTTGCCGCCACCTTAATGTTGGGTGGGGAGGGTCGGCTCGTGAATAATCCAGGTTAGTTGAGTTTTAAACATATTTGAATTAAAATCCGCAAAGACATGGATGAAGAACGATTCATAAAAAAATTTGAAGAGGTTTTTCGAGCAACCCCTGAAATCATATCATCGGCGCCCGGACGAATCAATATCATCGGAGAGCACACGGATTACAACCAAGGGTATGTCCTTCCCGCTGCCATCCACATGAGCATTCAATTTTTAGCGGGTCGTAGAGATGATGATCGCGTTCATATTTGGGCTGAGAACTTTGGTGATGAGAGTTCGTTTTCCTCGAGAAATATACCAACCTTGAGGGAGCATCATTGGGATTCTTACATCAAAGGGATTTTTTGGATACTCGAGAAAAATGGATTTTCTCCTGGCGGTATAAACGGTTTGGTTTGGGGAGACATACCTATCGGGTCGGGTTTGAGCTCCTCTGCGGCTCTTGAAGTGAGCGTGATCAATGGCCTGGATATGCTTTTTCAACTTGGGATCGCCCCCATGGAAAAGGCCAAACTGTCACAGCAAGCAGAAAATGATTTTGTGGGTATGAAGTGTGGTCTGATGGACCAGTTTATATCAGTTTTTGGGGAGGATAACACAGCTATCTTTTTAGATTGTCTTTCGTTCGATTTCGAGAATATTCCACTCAATCTGAACAAGTATGACCTCGAATTCATGGTCTATGACAGTCGTGTGAAAAGGGAACTTTCGCGATCAGAATACAATACGAGACGTTCAGAGTCAGCGGATGCAGATCTCTACTTGCGTAGTTTCGGCCTTCCCGGATACAGAGGGACAACTCTGGACATGCTCAAGATGCAAAAAGATCAAATGGACTTGGTCCTGTACAGACGTGCCCGGCATGTTATCAGTGAAAATGAACGAGTTCAAAAGGCAAAACAGGCCCTGCAAAATGATGATTTTTTAACTTTAGGACAACTCCTCTTCCAATCTCATGTGAGTTTGAGGGATGATTACGAGGTCTCTTGTCCGGAACTCGATCTGCTCTATGAATTTGGACTGGAGTTTTCTGGATGTCTGGGTTCCCGTCTCACGGGAGCGGGATTTGGAGGGTCAGGGATCGCATTGGTGAAGAAAAAAGACTCAGACGTCTTCATAAGAGAAATTCTTGATTTAGCCCAGAAAAAAGGATACCGTATACCCAGAGTTTTTCCTGTCAAAATCGATAAAGGAGCATCAACATCGATTTTATGACGGAAGAGCTAAAATTAAAGATGAGAATTAAATCATTTGATTATGAGTTGTGAGGGCTATGATTCGTAAGATTCTTGTCTCCCTTTCCCTTATCATATTTATGCTAGGGCTTTGTTTGGCAGACGGCAAAGCTCAGACCAAGATCAGGATCACAGCGAGTGTATTTCCGCTTATGGAGTTCGCCCAGGCTGTATGCGGTGAGAGGGGAGAGGTGAGTCTTCTCCTTCCTGCAGGAGCAGAAATACACACATGGCGACCGCGTCCGAGTGACCTGATAAAAATCTCAAAATCTGATGTGTTTATACATATTGGTGCAGACCTCGAGCCATGGCTGGATGATGTTCTAAAGAGTGTCAACAATCCCAACTTACATATCTTGAGAGCGAGTGATTCGGTTCTTCCAATTGAAAGAGTTGAACACCAACAGGAAATCGACCATAAAGAACAGCATGATAAACATGCTCACAAACATACTCACGGTACTCTTGATCCACATATTTGGCTTGATTTTGTCATTGATCAGAGGATCATCGACAACATTGTCGAGCTGTTCTCCCGAATGGAACCGGAAGATAGCGAGCTATTCGAGAGGAATGGCGCCGCGTATAAACAAAAGCTCGAAGAATGCGATCGCAGATTCAGAGAGGAGCTCGGTCAGTGCAAAAACAGGACCTTTATTCTGGGCGGACATGCCGCTTTTGGCTACTTGGCTCGAAGATATGACCTTCAACAGGTCTCGCTCTATGGAGTAAGTCCTGATTCCAGGCCAACTCCTAAACAGCTTGTCCGAGTCGTGGAACTGGCAAAGCAGCATCAAATAAACGTGATATATTTTGAAGTTTACGTGAGCTATGATCTGGCAAATGTGATCGCAGAGGAGGTGGGAGCAAAAACTCTTGTTCTCAATCCGGCGGCAAACCTGACGGTGGAACAGTCAAAAGCCAATATGACCTTTTTAGATATCATGAACCAAAATTTAACGAGTTTGAAGAAAGGGCTTTCCTGTGACTGACTCTGATATTTTGATTTCTATCGAAGGTGTTTCTTTCAGTTATGGAGACACAAAAGTTTTGGATCGTGTCACATTTCCCATTCGGTCCGGTGATTTTCTTTCGATCATCGGACCGAATGGATCGGGGAAGACAACTCTCATCAAGATCATTCTCGGTTTATTAACTCCCTCTGAGGGCAGGATCCGGATATTTGGGGAGAACGGCGAAGCATTTACTCGGTGGGAACAACTGGGTTATGTCCCGCAGAAGGCCACTCATGTAGATCCTTATTTCCCAGTCTCAGTGAAAGAAGTCGTGGAAATGGGCCTTGTTTCCAGCCGGAAATTTTCTGGCATTCAGAAAAAGGATGATGAGGGGCATATCCGAAGAGCCCTCAAACAAGTCGGGATGGAGGCGCATACGGATTGGCGGATCGGGAAACTCTCAGGGGGCCAGCAACAAAGAGTGTTTATAGCCAGAGCGATCGTCAACCAGCCGAACATTCTTTTTCTCGATGAACCGACTGCGGGAGTGGATGCGAAAACACAGGAACACTTCTACGATATGTTAGACGACTTGAATACGAAGGAATCGATCACCATTGTTTTGGTCACTCATGATATCGGCGTCGTGAATAAACATGTCAGTCAGGTCGCCTGTCTCCATCAGATATTGCAGTATCATGGATCACATGAAGAATTTTGCCAATCGGATATATTCAAAAAAATGATCACTGAAGGCCATCATGTTATCTCTCATCGTCACTGATAACGCTTGAATCGATATATGGATATTGTGACAGAATTTCTCAGATATGGTTTTCTCCAAAGGGCTTTGCTTGCCGGGATTTTTGTGGCGATCGCCTGCGCTGTCCTCGGTGTCTTTTTAATACTGAGGCGTGATTCCATGATCGGCCATGGCCTCGCCCATGTCACATTTGCAGGTATAGCGATAGGTCTACTGCTCGATGTGATGCCTTTAGCCGTTGCGACAGGTGTCGCTGTGATAACGGCATTGGGGATCATGAAACTCAAGGAACGGGCAGGTCTTTATGGGGATACAGCCATCGCCATTTTTAGCAGTGTGGGTTTTGCTGTCGGAATCTTGATTGTGTCGCTGTCCCAAGGTTTTAACATAGACCTCTTCGGGTATTTATTCGGAGAGATATTGGCCATTGATGCTTTTGAAGTGAGTTTTTCGATAGGGCTAGCTTTGAGCGTGGTTGTCATCGTCATCCTGAACTATCACAAGTTCATGTATATGACATTCGACCGCGAGTCCGCAAAAGTATCGGGCATTCGAGTTAGACGATTGGATGTTATTCTCACTGTCCTCACAGCTGTCACTGTGGTCCTCGGGATGAAGATCGTTGGACTTTTGCTTGTGGCGGCTTTACTGGTGATCCCAGCAGCTGCGGGTTTACAAATGGCCTCGAATTTTAAACAGGCGATCGTTCTGTCTTGCCTAGTATCCTTGGTGTCGGTTATCCTGGGATTGATAATGGCATTTACTCTCGATCTCCCTGCCTCTGGAACTATCGTTTGCCTCTCATTTGTCTTTTTTCTCGTATTCTTCCTTGTAAAGAGAGAGAGACGATTTTTTTGATCTCCTCTCTATCAAATGTTCCTTGACAGGTGAAGCTCAAAAGATGAGAAAAATTGTTTATTGTGAGATGAGGATGTCAAAAGTTTTGGAATAAGTGATGTCGCCTTCTTGGGTGTTTCTTCTATCGTAGCAGCCTGGCTTCTTTCTGTTCAACTGTTTTGTATTTCAGTGAATCTGTATTCAATTATTTTCTTTTGTTTATCAAACGGCGCTACATCATTCAGTCCCAGTGAGAGAACAGCTGCCCTGATAAGTTCTTCCTCGGGTACTTCGGGGCTCTTTCCTTGTTTGTTAAGGTAGTATCGTCCGGCCATGAGCACGGCCTCCTTGGGGATCAAACCCACAAGCTCACTTCCAGTCACACGAAGACCGATTTGTTCAGCTTCCTTGATCGCCTCATCAAACACAAGATGAAGGGGTGAGATCTTATAATTCGTGAAATTTATGGATATTTGAGCGATCCCGTAATCTTCGACATACCATCCAACAGCTTTGACTTCCTTGAATTTACCCGGAATTATTATGGCTTTGCCGTTTTTATCTCTGATAATTTTTCCTTCTTCATCTCTTTGGGCTCGTCCTCTCTCTCGAAGGTTGAAGGCGATATGACTGGCTAGTGCACGATCTGTTGTGTTGAGGTTGATGTTGTATGCAATAAGAAATTCTCTCGCACCGATGACAGTGGCTCCTGCTTTGGAGTTAAACACGGGCTCTCCATAATCCGGTGCCCACTCTGGATCCTTGAATTTGTCTTCTAGCCCTTCATATTGACCAACTCTAATGGTTGCCAAATTTTTTCGATCCGGCTTTTGGGCGGCTTCTTCATACAGATAGACTGGAATCCCCAATTCTCGCCCCACTCTTTCTCCCAACTCCCGAGCCAGTTGGATACAATCTTCCATAGCAACTCCTGTCACGGGAACAAAGGGGCATACATCTGTTGCTCCGATCCTGCTGTGTGCTCCTGAATGTTTGCTCATGTCAATAACCTCGGCTGCCTTCTTTATGGCCTTGAAAGCCGCTTCTTTGACAGCCTCGGGTATTCCGATGAATGTCACAACGGTTCGATTTGTGGAATTTCCGGGATCCACATCGAGGAGCTTAACTTTAGGGGTAGCTTCAATTTCTTTTGTAATCGTTCTGATCTTTGCAAGATCTCGTCCCTCGCTGAAATTAGGAACACACTCAACAAGCTTCATTCAGTCTCACTTTTTTTGATGGTATATTGAAATTCTCCATTTGTATCATAGACTTCAAGGTCAAATTCCTGTAAATAGGGACTCAGCTCTTGGATATTCCCCACGATGACCACAACTGGAGATTGGAGCTGGGATCGACGAGCGATCTCATAGACATTTTCCGGGCTAATGAGCATCATGCTTTTATAGTATGAATTCCAATGAGACTCATTGAGTTCAAAGGCTTGAATCGCAGCCAACCTGGAGGAATAATACTCAAGGTCCTCGATCCGGAGCGGGAAATTTCCAATCAGGTACGATTTCGCCTGTTCTAGTTCATAATCCGGTACGACCTGGGAGGATATTCTCCTAATCTCATTCAGGCTTTCAGCGATGGATTCGAAAATTGCATTAGGCCTGACTCGTTCTTGAATGGTCAAGATACCGCAGGTTTTGAAAAATTCAAGGGTACTGAAAGCAAAGTAAGCATAACCTTTAGATTCTCTTAGGTTCATAAAGAGACGGCTATGGGCAGATCCCCCCAGGACTTGATTGAGAACAGTGATCGGGAAATAGTCATCATGATTTCTCAGAAGGATCGTGTTCCCGATCGTGATCGTGGCATCTTCCTCTTCGGGAAGATCCACGATACAGAGTTTGAGAGTTTCATTAGGTTGTGGTGGTCTGACGGCCTCAATATCGACGGCCCTGTTTTCCCAAGTATTTAAATAGCGGCTGATTTTTCTCACCGCTGTCCTGAGAGTAAGATTACCGATCAATATCAGCTTTGCATTGTTAGGTCTGTAGTATTTCTCAAAAAAAGACAAGAGTTCATCTCGATTTAAATTTCTGGTGCCTGTTTCGTTGAAGCCAATATTTCTGTAGGGGTGTTCTTTGAATAGTATCCGGAGCAGAGTCCTCTGCCCGACAAAGGTCGCTGAGGATTTTCTTCCCAGTAGATCATAGTGCATCGTTCTGACGACATTACTAACTTCAATCCGCGGGAACGTCGGCTGGAGGATCATTTTACCAAGAGTTTCCAGTGCAATGTCGAGATAATCTTCTAAAAAGGTGAAGGAAATGACAGAATAATCGGGGTGTGTTTCAGATGAGAATTTGCCCCCGATTGTTTCGATCGTCTCAGTGATGCGGGATGACGAAAGCCCGACGGCTCCTTTATTCACCATATTTGCAGTGAATGTTGCTAATCCTGGCAAGGCATCGGGTGAAAAACTTTCTCCGGCATAAACGATCAGATGCATGGAAATCACTTGAAGGTCTTGACGTCGGATTACGGATACTTCAAGTCCATTAGAAAGAGATGCTGATTCCACTTGGGGCAGAGTGAGTTCTGGAAGTGGATCTGGGAAAGGAGGATCTCGGCGGAATCTTTCTTGTGAAAAAAGCGATGTATTCCAAATGAACAGAAATAACAGGAGAAAAAAACAAAGAGATGATGGATAACTTCGTATCCTCACAGTAATACTCATTTTATTTTAATGTTGAGAACAACTCTATCTTTAGTAAAATGTCTATTTACGATCCCGATGATATCTGAAGGAGTTACGGCTAGAAATTTTCTCAACTCCTCCAGTAAGCTAGAATTTTTTTTCCGTGAGAGATGGAATTCAGCCAAAAAAATTCCTCTATCCGCCAGAGTAGTAAATTGATCCAGATAATCTCTTTTGAACATATTTTTAGCTTTATTGAGTTCATTTTCGGAAATAAAATCAGACTTTAGCTTATCGATCTCATCGAATATGGATTTTTGGCTTCGGTCTCTCATTGTCTCAGTGTTGTTCTTGACAAATATTTTAAATGTGGCAAGGTTTTTTTTTAGCTCGATTCCTCCGCTTAAATGAGAGGCGATGCGGTCTTCATAGATCATTCGTTTTTGGAGTCGAGAGCTTTTTCCATGGAGCAAGATGTACTCGATAATGGCAAGAGTGTAGCTGTCCGGTGAATCAGGTGAAGATATCCTGTATCCAAGGTAAAATCCGGGAAAAGGAGCCAGATAATTTTCTACATTTCGAACCATCTCTTCGGATACAAAATGTTCTTCTTCCGGGAAGAAGGGAACTGGCTTCCCAGGACGAATCGTGGAGAAGTATTTTCTCACGAGTTGTAAGGCTTTTCTCTTCTCAAAATTCCCTGTAATACAGAGAACGGCATTGTTCGGTATATAATACTTTGCATAAAAGTCTTGGACGTCTTCTGTGGTTATTTCCCGCAGGTCGGTTTCACTCCCTATGACGGAATGACTGTATGCGATGTTCGGATAAAGCATTTGATCGAGAAGCACAGAACTTTCAAAATAAGGGTCGTCCAGTTTTCTTTGTTTAATCTCTTCGATCAAAGAGTCCCTTGCCCTTTTCACTTTGGATAGATGAATATCCAGTGATATCATCCGGTCAGATTCAAGCCACAAAACAAGCGCAAGTTGGCTGGCAGGGACGGTCTGGAAAAAAATCGTTCTGTCTTCAGTAGTTATGGCATTTAAAACTCCACCAATTTTCGAAATGAAGTGAATGTGTTGCATGGACCCTATGTTTCTTGATCCTTGAAACATCAAATTTTCGAGCATGTATGCGATGCCTGTTCTTTTTGGTGGATCATTGATCGACCCCACATTATATGCCAGTACAACAGAAACGAGCGGCAGGGAATAATCCTCGGAGAGTATGACTTGAAGACCATTTTCCAATTGGAATGTGGTGACTTCGAAAGGAAGGATCTCATCCTCTTGTGCGGGAAAAAGGTTCCCGGACGAAAGAATCAGACAACTCATTAAGAATATTAACAATCTACTTGGCAAAAGGCTCATAACTCGTTCTTTACAACACAAGGGAATTCTAGAGGATATTATCATAGAATAGAATTGAAAAAACTGCAAACGTGTTAGCTGGTGCGCTTGACGATGACAAGAGTCATGTCATCCATCTGTTCGATTCCAGACGTGTAAAAGTTGACCTCATCGAATATTTTTTCGATAAGTTTTTGAGATGAGAGTTTTTGGTGTTTTTTCAGGAGTTTGGCCAGCCGGTCTTCGTTATATTCCTCATTGGCCTGATTCCTGCATTCTGTGAATCCATCCGTGAAGAACAGAGCCATGTCTCCTTTTTCAAGACTTATTGTTCGAACTTCATAATCGGCAATCGGGAACATACCTAAACAGAATCCGCACGTATCCAGACGCATAATATCGCCTTTTTTGTTCAGAAGAATGGGCGGAATATGGCCTGCGTTGAGATATGAGAATTCTCCAGTATTTTTGTTAAGTTCGCCGTAGAAGAATGTGATAAACACATTGGACGCTGTGCTGGAGTGAACGAGAATGTTAAGTTTGGCTGCCATTTCCGTAATGTCATATGCAGGACTGACTTGGGTATGGAGAGAAGCCCGGAGTTGCGCCATGATAAGCGCTGAAGAGACGCCTTTTCCAGACACATCAGCGATCGTCACGCCAATTCTATCATCATCGATGTCGATAAAGTCGTAATAATCCCCACCAACTTGATAACATGGGATGTTCGCACCGCTGATTTCGAACTGTTTGCATTCCGGATTTTGCTTGGGCAGAAAATCTCGTTGAACTTGAGCGGCCAGTTCAAGTTGCTTTTCCATCTGATTCCTTTCCTTTTCCTGTTCGATGTGCTTGGAGTTTTCGATCTTGACGGCAGCAAGGTTTGACAGTAATGTGAGCAACTCCAAATCCTCGTCAGAGAACTGCTTCATGAGGGATATTCTGTCGGTATAGATAATTCCGATAATTTCTTTATTATCATAGAGAGGAACACACATGGCAGATTTGATATTCATTTTAAGGATACTGTCCTGAGCTTTAAAGCGGGAATCTTCTTGAACATCTGAGATGAGAAGCGACGAATGTTTATTTATGGCCATATTGATGATGCTTTGACTCACTTGTATTTTCTGATTCTTCAAGCGTTCATTGTTGATTCGGATGACCTTAGGAATGAGTTGTGAAGGATTGCCAAGTTTGAGCATCAATACTCCCCTGTCCATCGGGAGATTTTCTGAAATGAGGTCCATGATGTGGTCAAGAAGCTCGTTGAGGGGCTTGTGGAGAAGCAGAGCTTTATTGACTTCATTGATCACCGAGAGAGATCGATGTTCGAGCTTGATCTGCTCGATATCGATGGGTCTGGCTGCAGCACGGATGGTTGTGCTGATGTTATGTTTCTTTAAAACGTCATCGAGATGCATAATGGTGTTGATGTTTGCAGAGGGGGATGGAGCATCGGTGACTTCAACATTGGATGAGATCTCTTTGTCATATATTACACGAGTTGTCCCGACCAGGATTTCGTCTCCTTTTTTTAGCTCGACTTCAGCTGCGATTCGTTTGCCGTTCACAAACGTTCCATTTTTGCTGTTGTTGTTTCTTATCGCATAACCTTGATTAATGGGATAGAAAAATGCATGGCGGCCTGAACAGAAAGGGTCTGGGAGAGGGATATCGTTGTCGGATGACCTTCCAATGGAGACTTTGTCCTGTGAAAGAGGAAACTGGAAGGCATCGCCCTCTTTGGGATAAATGTATAACTTTGGCATTGAGTTCAACCCTTTAAATTATAACCCTCGGAGGGGAAGAATATCAAGAGAATTTGACCTTTTCTAGAGGTTTGATCATTTGTTTACACTTTCTCACTCTATCTTCGAACGAGATGTCATCGATCAGGGGAAAAAGGACCTCCTTGACTTCCCTTTGTAAAATGTTGTCCAGGAGCTCGATGGAATAGTCAATCGATTTTTTAGTACCCGCGCAGATGTTCTGGTAGGCTTTGATGATGTCATCTGGGGAGTAAATCAAGCTGAGAAGTTCAAATATGTGCTTCAATAGTCGGGAGAGATTCTTTTCCATATCACTGACCAGATGTTCTTTCCTCCGGTCTGCCATCAGATCATGCATCTCCAGGAGAACAAAGTAACACTTCTTGATGATCTGGATCGTTATTTCCAATACAGGCTTTTGTGGAAACTGGATTTGGGGATTTTTTATCCTCATTTTGTAAAGAGCTTCAATGATCTCTTTCTCGACCTCATTCTCTTTCTTTTTGAGCTCGAAAGTCAACAAATCCGCAGCTCTCTGTGTCCCTACCTGTTTTAAAATATCAGGAATGGCTCTTCTCGTTTGCAAATTGACATCTGGATCTGAAAGATAGTCTTTGAGGATTCCAGTAATTTTATTTCCGTATGCGATTAAGGCCTTGCTGGAAATGCTATCTACTCTTGGCATGGATAGATGATTGATAAGGTGGGGCACGAATTCCCGCCTCTTTAACTTGCCTGCGCTCTCGATCGCATACCTCAGAACATCGGGAGATTTGTCTTTGAGCAGCTTGTTAAGCTCGCTTGTGACGGGTGAGCTCGACTCCATCATCCCAAGGACTTTGGCTGCCTCCATCCTGGAAACTTCGCCTTTTTCGCCTTTCTCATCCACAATTTTGTCGAGCTGCTCTTTCAAGACCTGATGATAGATATCTTGAGACATGATCTCCTGGATTTGGGTGCTGAAGTCCTCTTGGTCCAAGGCATCATCTTCCTTCGGGAGGAGTAATTCTCCATCCAATTCCAAGAGTGAGTCCATTGCACATGCCTGGACCTGATCGGATTTGTAAGCAATTATATTGCGCAACTCCGGACTCATTTTTTCTCTTTTAATAAGGTCAAAGAGGTTCATCGCATACAAAACCGAGCTCCGGTCTTTGCTTTGGAGGGTGTCAAAGACAAGCTTTGTCATGTCGATGTCGACGGTCTCTGAGATGAACTTATCCGCATCTTGCCATTTGATCTTCAGGTTTTTTTTGACACTGCCAACATACTCACGGGTGATCCAACGGTTAAGAAAAATCCAGAGAAGGGAAAAGCCGATAATGATCAGGCTTATATGCTCGAGAGAAAAATCAAGTATGAATATACAGACGATAAGGATAGTTGCAGCTATACCTTTGGCAAACTTGTTTATAAACATATCGATAAACACTTTGGCCTTGTATTTGATCTCAGGTGATATAGGGATGTACAACAATTCTCGAACCGACTGGTTGAGGGAATGGGCCAAGCTTTTGTCTCCGCCTTTTATCGCTATTGCCCAATAGAGGAGGAATGCGGCTGGGATGAAAAGTATAGCTATCGAGGCTGTTAAGAGGAACAAGGGTGCGATCGACAGCGCCATACGCATCCCGAAATTTTTCAGGATCCGGCTCGTGAGAAAGATATGCACAAGGTAAGAGAAAACAAGGAGTCCTGTGAAAAACGTGCCCAAAAACGCAGTCCTTTCATCTTTGTCAAATAAGGTTTTTTCGATAACAGAATTAAACTGAAAATCAACCATTGTCGTTATGATAATGGCTGTAGTCATGATGGCACTCAAGATCACCAGATACCGACTTTTTCTGATGATACCAAAGCTTTCAAGGTAACCGGTCTTGGACGGCTCCGTTGAAGTATTTCCTCTTTTTTTATCTTTCAGGGGTTCTTGCGTTTTTTTATGAAGGATGGACACAATAAGAATGCAGGGGAGCAGCAAAAAGGGGCAGATCAGGAGCAAATCCGTGGTTCCAAGAACCTTAGCAAGAAATCGGGCCAGCAATGATCCTGCTATGCCGCCCAAAAGTCCTCCGCTCACAAAAAATCCGATCAGCCGCCTTGCCTGTCGGGGATGGTAGATATCATTGACTGTTATCCAGAATTGGGTCACTGTCGTTATCGTAAAAATGTCACACCACACCCAATAGATCATGGACAGCCAGCTCCATTCCCTCTGGAAAAGAAACCAGAAAAGGACGAGGCTAAAAATAAAGAACATCAGGCTTAGGGATATGTAAACATTTCTCTTCATATCGTGCAGGAGCCTTGTGTTGAGTGAAACAACAAAACCGATAAGTATAGCGGTTATAAGATAAGCAAAAGGAAGGAGCTCGGCGTTCAGCGATTCCAAAAAGTTTGAAATTTTAACGGGTTTTACGATGTATGCAGAGCATGTGATCAAGAAAAAATAGAAAAACATGAGCACAGCAGTGGGCATCTCTCCAGGTTTCATATCAACTACGCGGGAGAGAGCTTTATGGATCGTAGTCTTTGTCATATTCGGCCTTTAAAAAAATGGAAATTCTTCAGAAGGACACGGCATCTCTCCACTCTTTCCATGATGGACAGATCCTCAATGATGGGGAATATGGCATCCTTGATCTCTTTTTGCAAAAGAGTATCAAGAAGTTCCACGGCATAGGCTACCGAATCTTTAGTGCCGGTTCGAATGTTCTGATAGGATTTCATGATGTCTTCGTGGGGATAGATTAGCCCCAAAAGCTTGAAGATATTGGATAATCGAGTGACCATGTGATTCGGTATATCAAGTCTTGCGCTGACGTCTTGGTTCTCTTTGGAGTGGTGTCCATAGGTATCGATCAGGTTTTTGTAGTACTCTTTCACTTGTTCAGAGATCTTGTCCTTGACAGCCCTCTCCTGGAAATAGATATCCGTTCTTGCCGACCGGATGCGGTCCATGGCATCGATAAGCTCACTTTCCATGTTCTCTCTTCGCTCCTCCAACTCCCATAGGAGAAAATCAACTGCTTCTTGATTGCCGATTCGTGCCAGAGCTGCAACCACTTCCTTTCTTAGCGCTAGATCCATCTCCAAATCCCCCAGGTAATCTGCAAGAGTTCCGGTGATCTTGGGGCCGTATTTTTCCAGAGCGACTCTCGCATCCATTCGAGTCATGGGATTTTCCAATTTTTCGATGAGCGCGGGCACATACTCTCTCTTTTGCAGCTTCGCCGCACTTGCAATGGCGTATCGACGCACTTCCACAGAGTCATCAACGAGTAGCTCTTCAAGTTTTTCACTCATGGGAGACCGAGAATCCGAGAATCCCAAGGCTTTGGCTACTTCCATCCTTGCCGTTTCTGACTCGATATCTTTATTAACGAGAACCTCGTCTATATACTCACTCATGATCTCCTTATAAACATCCAGGGACATGATCTCTTCAATCTCTTTCAGTAGAATCCCTTCATCGACTTGATCTTCAAAATCAGGAGTTATTCCCGACTCGGAACCCTCAAACAACATCCCCACCGAGGATACTCTAACCTCATCTTGCTTGTAGCCGATCAGTTTTTTAACTTCAGGCGTGAGCTTATCTTGCTTGATCAAATCGAAAATATCCATGGCATACAGGATGGAACTCCGATCCTTATCCTCGATAGTGTCGAGAACAAGCTTCATGAAGCCCACATCGAGTTTTTCGTCCACGATCCTATCTGCGCGCTCCCTCTTTTTCAATTTTCCTTTGATGATATTGGCATATTCCTTGCTCACTTTCAGATTGAGCGCTACCCACAAGAGGATAAACAACAGCGACATAGCGCTTACAATCCGTATTCTTAAACTTGGAGCTGTGGGAACCCAAATGAAGACCAAAAGTAACAAAGCGCCAATGCCCTTTCCTAGCCTGTTGAGAAACATATCGATGAAGATCTTCGCCTTATATTTTACTTCTGATGATATGGGAATATAGAGCAGCTCTCTCACGGATTGATTCAGAGAAAAAGAAAGGCTCTTATCACTGCCTTTGATGCCTAAAGCAAATGGAATGGTCGGAAAAGCCGCAATCCCGAAGGAGAAAAGAAGAAGCATCAAAGGATACACGAGCAGCGTCAGACGGATGCCGAAGCGCTTGATGATATTGCTGGTCATGAGGAGTTGTACAAAGAATGGCACAACGAGCAATGCAGAATTGAAATATCCAAAAAAGGAGATGTAAAACGTTTGCGTAACCGCATTCTCGATAACACTATTATACTGCACATCGACAAAAGTCGACACGATCCAGGTGATTGTAACGACTGCGGCAAGGAGTTTCAGATAGTAAGTTTCACGGACTGTATTAAAACAGTCTAAAAAACCGACTTTCTTGATCTTTCCAGATTTTTGAAAATCACGTGTTTCCGGCAGAGAAGAGGGGGGGCTGGTTTTTTGTCTCCACCTGAATATTGCAACGACAACACCGATGTTGAGTATGAGCATTCCACCGGCAATATACAGGAGGTAATCGGGAATGTATGTCGCCAAAACACCGGCCAAAAGCCCTCCCACGATCCCGCCGAGGATGCCGCCGCTCACAAAAAATCCGATCAGCCTTTTTGCTTCTCTGGGATTGAAGATGTCATTGACCAATATCCAGAATTGCGTCATGAGCACCATTATGAAGACGTTGGCCCAGACAAAAAAAACGAGAGGCACCCATCCTAGATCTTTTAAAAAAAGAAGCCCAAAAGCAAAACTCGACAGAATGAAAAAAATGAGACTAACAAGGATGAGTAGCGCTCTTGGAATCCGGTCTTGAATTTTGGAATGAAAAGCGACAACAAAGCCCATTAAAACGGCTGTTATGAGATAGGCAACAGGTAACCATACAGCTGAATATTCTATGATGTATTTGGCATTCCTGATTGATTTGATAATAGTGAAAGGAGCAGATATTAGAAAAAAATAGAAGAACAATAAAAGCGAGATGGCTTCTTCACCTCGCTTGATCTCTACAATTCGGGATAGAAGTCGATACAGCCGATTTTTGGTCATAAAATGACTCAGTTTTCGATAAAATTACAGAGGATTACTGCTCTAGAAAGGCCGCCAATGCGATTTCTTCATTATCATGGATGTCGAGAACTTTTGTAAGCATGGTTACTTGGAAGACAAGGTAGAGCTTCTGAGATATTTTTGCAATTTTCAACTGTCCGCCCAGATTGTGAGTGGAAATATAGCTGGCTAATATTTCTCCCACTCCAAAACTATCGATGAATTCCACCTTTTCGAAATTTAAGAGAATCTTCTTGTTTCCAGAATCCAGTTGATCTTTGACAAGTTGGTGTAGAGTGACATCGGAAATGTCTGATCTTCTGATTTCGCCTTCGATATCGAATACGATAATATCACTTTGTTTTCTTGAATTTATGTTCATTCTTATCCCTTGTCCTTTAAGACCTCAGCGAATCCTTATACCCTTTCCTGCTGATAGTCTGTCTATGCGGTTTGTTTGCGCTATAGACTTGCTATAACAGATTCTACTTAAGCTTTTACCAGAACAGTATTTTAAAGTCAATCTCTTGCTTAACATGAATTATTCATAAAAGCTGTTGCCAAATTTATACTCTAAAAGCATTCAATATCTTATTAGCAACATCTTTTACCCTTCGGGCAAACCGATCTTGCCACAGCTGCATCATTGCAGCC
>JBATYS010000103.1:0-5872 GCA_049674205.1 Candidatus Aminicenantaceae bacterium | reverse complement strand
TGTAAAAACTTCTGTGTCAGAAGATGCCAGAGAGTATGTGACCTCTTTGTGGTGAAGAACCAACTTCCCCCCTGTCATCCGGCGGACGATATCGATCCCGTGCTTTTTGCAGAATTCGACATCGGCGACTTCGAGAACCTTCTGTGAATAACCCAGGGAAACTGTTGGATTCTTCCACGCATAAAAACGGACGATCGTATGAGCCTCTTCGGTGAGGGACTGATACAGATACTCATCCACGGCCATATTCCATGAGCCATCGAACAGTGTATCATCAATGATAAGATCCCATTCTTTCATTATCTTTCTCATTTTTCAGAGCTGTCTATTAACTTAACAGCGTCAGTAAGTCTAAACGAACCACAACTCATTAATTTCTCAAATACAATAAGATTTTATCTTAACACTTTGTCGCTACAAAAGTTACGGATGTTTGTTCCTAAATAGAAAGAGAGAGCGGACAACGGGATTCGAACCCGCGACCCCGAGCTTGGGAAGCTCGTACTCTACCACTGAGTTATGTCCGCTCTCTCTTTCCAGTCATTTATGACGGGTGATTATAATATCTTTTCTGTCTGTTTTTTTCAACTATTCAACAATCGATTCAGCTTCCAGATCGCATACTTGCGGTTGTATCCGCAGACCTGGCAGAGCTCGTCTAATATCCTCCTCTTCGATTCTTTGGAGGCGTTGTGGTAACGCCGATAAACAGTTTCACAGTACTTCATGCGTAGCTTCAACCTCATAACCTAACCTCATTTCGAGTAAAATTAGGTTATAAAATCATTGATTCTTCCTGTCCACTATGGTTAGATTTTTAAATGACAAGATATATACCCTAGGGTTAGGTTTTACATGACTCGATTCGCCTCATTGACGCTCATCTTCATCCTATGTTATAAATACGGGCAAATGAGGAGTTTGTCAGGTTGTTTGTTTCCCTTTCTCCTTTGATACCGAAAGGTGTAAAACTCACGATTTGAAGTTGATACATGCAGAAAATCAAATTTCGTTTCAGCGCAGACCATGTCGATTCCTTTGCCGAGCTCGGAAAACTCAGGGCCGTTTTCATCGATCTGACTAACCGGTGCAACCTGAACTGTAAATATTGCTTCAACTATGGGGCACTGCAATTGCCCCCGCTGCATCTTGACATCGGTTTAATCGAAAAGGCACTGGACTCAAAACTGGCAGAGTCTGTTAACAATTGGTTTTTATCGGGTGGAGAGCCGTTCTTGTACCCCCATCTCTTTGAGACTCTAAAGCTTTTTCGTGAGCGCGGAATCGGGCCCAAGATTGCTACAAACGGGATAAAACTGACCCCGGAGATGCTGGATACTTTGGCCGGGTACGGAGTTCCGTCGGTTCAGTTCTCGTTAGACACTCTCAAGCCCGAACTGCATGCCAATCTCAAAGGAAGCCAACCACAGGACCATGCGACTATCCTTCGCAATCTCGAGTATGCTGTCAACTCTCCTCTCCGTGTCGTCGTCTCGAGCGTGTTGACCGAGGCGAATAAACGGGAAATAAAAGAAATCATGAAGTTTTGCTTCGAGTCGGGAGCGGATTCGTACACTCTTTATCCGAACGTTCCGTCAGAAGACCTGCATAAGGATCTCATCGTGCCTTTTCCCGAGATATTGGAACTGATCGATGAGCTTTTTTCAGCGTACATTTCCCTGTCTTCGACCAAGGTCATCGATATTACTGTTCCCTGTTTCAGCGATTCCTCTGTCTACACGAAGTGGAAGGACATCCTTGCCCTCCGGTTGCATTACTGCGCAGCGGCTCAGTTTGCCCTCAAAATCACGAGCGACGGAAGGGTATCTGCCTGCATTTGTCAGGACGGGGATCCGTTCATTATCGGCGATCTCCGCAAGGACGGATTGGATGATATCTGGGTTTTGGAAAAAGCACAGGAATTCAGATCATTGTACGAAAAGATCCCCGAGTGCAGCCTCTGCTCTCGGAAGGAGATTTGCAGAGGCGGATGCAGGAACAACGCCTCCTTATTCGGTTCACAGGGAATTTACTCTCTTGATCCGTATTGTCAGTATTTAAAATCCTGTGTAGAATAATGCCCCTCAAGCCCTTTTCTTAAAAAGAGACAGTGAAGGAGACGGCCCTTACATGGAGAAAAAGCGTTCTCTTTTAATCGATGCCCTTATCCAAGTATTGATAAAGCCCCGTGGCATCCTTAAGATGAGCCAGATCTGGCTTCCCTTAAGCTTGATTTTAGTTTCCGGAACCCGCATGAATCCGCACGTGCAAGTTTATGCCTCTCTCTATCTCTTTGCGGCCGTCTTGTGCAAAGGATTGTCGGCCATCCTCATCAACGACCTGACCGACAGGGAGATAGACAGACGGGCGGGCAAAGAGAGGTGGATCACACGCATTCCTGCGCTGGCAGGAACGATGATTCCTGTTTTTCTCCTGGCTTCGGGTTTCTTTGCCCTCATCAGAGCGGGCGGCGACATGCCTGTTTTTGCCTCATTCACAGTGTCGGCGCTCTTGGGAATCTTCTATTCCTTGAAGCCCTTTCGTTTCAAAGACCGCGGTATCTGGGGAATATTGGCCTATTCTCTGTCTGCTGCCATCCTGAACGTCATCATCCCCTGGACCCTCTTTCGTCCCGCTTCTTTGCTTCTTCCTCTTCTTTTCACTGTGGTGTTTGGAGATAAATTGATCCAGATCCTCTTCCACCAGATCGCTGATTTCGATTCCGACAGTGAAGAGAAGGTTAAATCTTTCGCCGTGGCTGCAGGCCGGGGTAAGACTGACCGGATTCTTCGATTTGTCTTGAAGATAGCCATAGCGGCGGATATCTTGCTCCTGTTCTATATTTTATTCGAAATGCAAGTATATCCCCCGTTCGTGTGGTTGATAGGCCTTACCTGTCTCCTTGGAGTTGTCGCATCGGGCATCTATGTCAAGATCATCTCGAAAAAGCTTAAGACCTCGACGGAACTGACAGAGAGGCTTCCCTGGACGTATCTCGGACTTTCGTATGTTCTTTTTTATATTCTCCCGCCGATTTTGCTCTTTATGCTCGCTTTACAAGAGCCCGGGATGTGGGTATTGGCAACGCTCTCCACTCTTTCTTTCCTCGGCGTTTCCGTCAATTTTTTCTCTTACGATCCCAAAAAATAGAGACGCGAGCTGTAACTCTTCAGGCTAGCAAGGCAGTCACCTAGAAGCGGTGCCTGAGCCCGATCACTCAGTTTCTTCGACGTCTCTCCGGACTCCACCGAGGTGTGGATCGCTGGGTAAGACCGATGCGGTATGCTCCCGTAAGGCCTTCCTCCCCTCCGGTTCTCCCATAGGGCAATTCCCGCGGTAATCAAGCCGAAGAGCATCCACATGCCGTTTCCAGATTTTGGTAAGAGGCTCTTCTCGTATGTTGCCCATCACATAGGGGACCATGGGACAGGGCGTCACTTCTCCGGATGCACTGACGTAAATGATCGACTTTTTTGCAGCCAAGCACAACGCTTCCGGAGTCGGGAACTCCATGAGAACTGGTGGAGATCTCATGTATCTATGGAGTCTGCGGAGACGGGCCATATCATCATCCGAGAACATTTTGTCGAAGGATTCAGCCCAGCGTCCGGATGCATATGGAAAATTGATATGGATCGATTTCACCCCAAGCTGCTTTCCCAAATCCAATATGCGCTCCAGTCCTTGGGACAAGTTGCCGTGGTATGCGTATGTAATGAGCCTGCTTTCGATACCATACTCATTCAGGAAACGAAATCCCTGAACGGCTCTTTCGAAGAGTCCGCTAAGGCCTCGCAGCCGGTCATGCGTTTCCGGGTCTGCATCATCGATGGCGACGCCACACTGGTTGAGTCCGGCCCGACTCAGTTCAGCGACACGATCCCTGCTGAGCAAGTCGCCGTTGGTGGAGATACGGGTGATCAGGCCGATATCGTGGGCATGGGCAACGAGGTCGACAATGTCATCCCGCAGGAGAGGCTCGCCTCCGGTTAAAATGAGATGGATAGAACCGAGAGCCTTTACCTGGTCGATCTTTGCCTTCAATTCTTCTGTCGTCATTTCATTGACATTTTTGCGGCCTTTCGCATCGGCATAGCAGGGAGCGCAGTTGCATTGGCAGCGATAGGTCGGGGCCAAGAAGACTGTCTGTGGAAGAGTCTTGCCCCCGAGACGGCGAAGAAGGTAGGATGTCCCATGGACCCAGGCCCGCCATGAGCCGTTTTTAGAGTACAGCAGGACCCCTCTACTTAATGCCCTGGCGGCTCTATCCAGTGATCGAAACCCCTCAATCAAAGATATCATGCTGCAATTCCCAGTTACTCCTGTGATGTCTCATCACCTGTCGAATTTTAAATGTTTTACTCTTGGATTTCAACTGATCAGATTCAATTTGGTTTTCTGTGCTCCAATACAGGTGGCGCTATCGTCTAGGGAACTAGGACAGGTGGTTCTCAGCCACCTAATCAAGTATTGAAATATTTAGTCTAATGAACTTCGATAGACTCATCCCCTTTGTCACAAGTTTGTCACCAAAAATGCTGAAAATCGCCTAATTCTGTGTATGGATGCTAAAACGGAAAATCGCCAATTACCTCTGGCGGGAAGGTGTGGGAGTCGAACCCACCCGGGACGTTTTCACAGCCCCACACTGGATTTTGAGTCCAGTGCGTCTTCTATTACGAAAAGACCTTATCCTAATCGCTAAGTTGTCATCTACAAATTTGTGCCTAAATTGTGCCTACTCGTAGACACAAATAACGAGAAATAACAAGCACTAACGGGAAAAGGCTAAATATAACCAAATAAAAGAGTTGAGTCGCTAAGCCATTGATTTTAAACGAGATGCCCCTTTGCCTTAGAGCGACCACTGAGTTATGTCCGCTCTCTCGTCCTTGTCTTTAAGACAGGTGATTATAATATCTTTTCTGCCAGTTTTTTTCAAGATTGTGGTTAGACGTGGCTTAGTCGCAGTTTAGACGAAACAAATGTTTTAGGGATTGTTGCCCCTCAATCCCGTCAGCCTCTCCTTCGCGTCCTCCACCTCAGCTATCCCCGGGTCAGCATTCTTCCAAATGAATTATATTGATGATTTGTAACTTAAAGATTCGAACCTTGCTCTTTTTTTATTTTTCCAATTCACTTCAGTGATAACGATCAATATTTTCGAAATTCCTTCTATAGGCTCATTAAAATCCAATTCAAAATGAGAGTACGTCTCTAAATCACTCGAGGTTATAGGTAGGGATATTGAGGTCTCGATAACTCCACGTGCTTTGAAAATAGGACAAGAATGAGATCTTAGGATATCTATTGAGCATTTCACATTTTTATCAATAATAGCTTTATCTTTATACAGTTTGCACTTGAGATCATTCAGCCTTATTAACAAACTTGTCTTGTTTTTCACGAATATTCCTCTAATTCTGCCTGTTGTTAAATAATTGCTGTGGGATTATTAGTCCAAGTACGTTAATCTCATCAAACTCTGGGCTACATGTCAAGTATCTTAATATTCTTGATCTTTTCTTTGTTTGAAAGTCATTTTCCGGATTAAATCTTATTATGCTTACGACCAGTCTACTCCATCAGGTTAGGAGCCCAATAAACAAGTTCTTTCACTCTAACCTCCTTTAAACCTTAAATTACCTTTTTCAATTGAGCTCATGGACTGTAATCATTTTTTTCTTCTTCCCCGACGGGAAGGGATCGTCAGTTGTAATAAAAGCTTATTTTTCTCGCCCTTTTTTGGTGGTCTCTTTTTCTGTTCGCTCCTTTTCATCCTGGTTTTTCTTATAAGATTTTCAAACTTTTCTTTCCCGTTGTGAGTAACACCCATTATATCCTCCCTTTACAGAATTTGCCTCAAAACAGC
>JBATYS010000102.1:0-2302 GCA_049674205.1 Candidatus Aminicenantaceae bacterium | reverse complement strand
TGAGAGAAGCGCTCGAAAAAGATCCCCTCTTCGCTCAAGCTCACATTTACAGAATACTTACCTGTGCAGCAACCGACGAGATCGAAAATGCTGTTGAAAAAGCCATGAAAAATGCTCACAGATCATCCGAAGGAGAACAGTTTCTCATCCTCGCCCTCAAGGAGCACTATTGGGAAAAGGACTATGCTAAGGCTGTAAGACTTTACAAACAGCTCAGGGACCTGTATCCCGAAGATGCGCGCGTGCGCTGGTTGCTCGCTCGAGTCTACAGAGATTCAGGAGATAGTGACAGGGCCATCGAGCAAAACCAAAAGGCCATCGAGATCAACAAGGATTTTGGTCCAACATACAAAGACCTCGGTTACAGGTATTCCGCCAGAGGAGATTACAAAGCGGCTGAAAAGTACTTCCAAAACTATCTCCTTCTCAATCCCCAGGAGCCCAATTCCCACGATTGTATCGCAGACCTCTATACAAAAATGGGACGCTTCGAAGACGCCATCGCACACTATAAAAAGGCTCTGGAAATCGACCCTACTTTTGCCTATTCTCAACGTAAGATCGCAATTAACTTTTGTTTCCTCGGGAAATTTAAAGAAGGGCGCGAGGTTCTCGAAGAGGCATTAAACAACGAGATCAATCCTTGCGGAAAAATCTTGACAATGGAGAGAATCGTCCACTCCCACCTCTACGAGCAGGATTATCTCAGCGCATTAGATGCAATCGACAAAACTATCGAGATGGCACTTGCCAATGGGATCCTCGAAGAAGTCGCACGCTATGAACTAGCCAAATGCGCAGTCTACAGCGAACTCAAGGATTATGAGAAAGCACAGAACTGTATTACCGGCTGCCAAAACGTGATCCTGGAGAAAAGCCTCGCGCCCTATTACAAAGATTACTATGCCAGTGAGAGCCTTTTTTGGGATGCATGGGTCGCAGCGAAACAGCAGAAATTTGATGAGGCACTGGACAATGCCACAGAATACAGAGCGGCTTTAGAGGAAATGAACGATTCCAGACGGCTGAAATATCACATCGCACTCCTCGGTCACATCGCCATGGCTCAGGGAGAAACACGGAGCGCATTTGAATTGTTCAAGAACGCCTCGATCGATGACCCCTTTTTCCACTACCTCATGGCAAGCGCAAAAGATAAATCCGGAGAAAAGGAGGCCGCGGCAAAGTATTTTCGCATAGCGGCCAACTGGAACACAGATAGCCTGCAGTATGCGCTCATTAGACAGAAAGCCTTAGCTCGAAAAGTCATGCTCACATCCACGGAAGTTCAATAACGCATCGGGGTCAATAAAACCAGAGATTTAATGCTCCTTATTCATGGGAGTGACAATCATCACAGCGACTTCCATCAGCAGCTTAACGGATTCGTCAAAATCGCCTTCTTTGAGATATTTCTTCGCCGATACGACTTGTTTGCGGGCATAACTGCGTGCATCCTCGATGCTTGAAATCTCTTTAGGTATCTCAAAGTCCTTGCCAGAGTTGATGTTGATAAAGCCTCCATGAAGCAAAGCGACTCCATCTTCATTGAAAATCGATGTGCTCTTGAAAAGAGCATTGGCTTCTCTGATCTTACCAATAAACTCCTCGCCAAATCCAGTATGAGGAGCAGCCATTTCTATTGCGTCTATCAGATAAATAAAACCTTTCTTCGAATCTGCTCCAGGTGTGGCCGGGCCAAAAAAGTGACTAATGGCCGCGTTGATCTTCGCATCGATCTTTTCTACATCGACTGTCACTCCCGTCCAACTCATCGAAAGCATAACAACAAAAAGCAACACAAAAATAAAGATCTTGTTTCTCATGATGTTCTCCTTTTCTTTACGAGTGCATTTATTTCTCTATTTTAATTACCGACAAAGTCACTGATCTTGTTTACTCCAACTTTTAAAATTGTGTAAAATTTGTATGAGGGCACACAGCTTTAGATGTTACTCGTATCTCAATGAATCCACAGGATTAGCGACAGCGGCACGGATAGATTGGAAGCTCACTGTAAGAAAGGCGATGGCCAAAGCCAGAAGCGCAGATAACACAAAAGTCCCCACCCCTAGATTTGTCCTGTAAGCGAAATTCTCAAGCCACTTATTCATGGCGAAATAGGCCACAGGCCAGGCGATGATGTTGGCCGCTAAAACCCATAGTGTAAACTGTTTTGTGAAGAGGAATATGATCCCAGAAATTGAAGCTCCAAGAACTTTCCGGATCCCTATTTCTTTGGTCCTCTGCTGCGTGATAAACGCCGTCAACCCAAAAAGTCCCAGACTGGCGATCAAGATAG
>JBATYS010000101.1:0-3131 GCA_049674205.1 Candidatus Aminicenantaceae bacterium | reverse complement strand
GCACAGAGGCGGGATCTGCTTATCCAATATGGGATAACGGCCTCCATCGGATATTCTTCAGCACAGTTCATGCAGGTGATGATACGTGTTGTCCCGTGGAGCTCGATCACCGAGGTAGAGTCCGCTTCCTGGTGCAAGCCGTCGATGTTTTGAGTGATCACTGTCTGCATGTGCCCCATTTGTTCCATTTCTGTCAGAGCCAGATGCGCCTTATTGGGAACCACTGTATTGAGCATCGGGTAGCGGACGTCTCGAAAGAAACTCCAGTAGTAGGAAGGGTCTTCCTTGAAATAGTGGATGTTGGCGTAACGGTTGGGGTCGTATTTCGTCCAGAGGCCGCCTGCCCCCCTGTAGGTGGGGATCCCACTTTCTGAAGAGATGCCAGCCCCTGTGAAAGCGATCACATGTTGCGATTTCAGTATGTCTCGAGAGATAGCGTTGTATACATCATCCATGAGATTTGCTCTCCTTTTTCTTCTTCTCCTGCCTCTCCCTATCCCGCTGTTTGTATTCCTTCTCAAACTGCTCTCTGAGTTTGCACTTGCAGATCTTTGCCGATCCTGTTTTGGGCAGACAATCTGTGAAGATCACTGTTTTGGGCGCCTTAAATGGAGCTAAACGCTCTTTACAGAAGTCTATAATCTCCTCTTCCTGGACATCTTCGTCCTCTTTTAAGACGATAGCAGCTGTCACCCTCTCTCCCCAAACCGGATCCGGCAAACCAAAAACAGCCGCCTCCAAAATACTCGGGTGTGCGTAAAGCACATCGTCGACCTCGACTGAGTAGATGTTTTCACCGCCGCTGATGATCACATCGTCCTTTCTATCCACGATCGTCACATATCCTTCCGGACTGACAACGGCCAGGTCTTTGGTGTGCAGCCATCCATCCACGATGCGCTGAGATGTTTCCTCAGGCATATGCCAGTAGCCAGGAGTGACTGTTTCGCCCTTAGCCAGTATTTCCCCGACTTCGTGTTCATCGGGGGTCACCTCTGTCCCGTCTTCTCTTGCCACTTTCAGCCCCACACCGTAAAAAGGCCGGCCGGTCGTTACCATGTATCTTAACCTCTCCTCAAACGAGAGAGCCTTCATTTCTTCTCTGAGGATGGACATCGTCAGGAAGGGACTTGTTTCGGTCAATCCATAGGTCTGGATGTAATCGCACCCGAACTTTTCGATCACTTTCCTCACGACCTCTTTGGCGATCGGGGCTCCGCCGCTGAGGATCAGCCTGAGGGATGAATAATCATAATCTCCCACGCTAGGATAATTCACCAAAATGTTCAACATCGTGGGGATAAAATTGCTCAGTGTCACATGATGGCGTTCGATAGCATCCAAGACACTGTCCGGGTCGAACCAGGGAACCATCGCGTGTGTACCTCCCACATAGGTGATCGCCCACACGGCCCAGGCATCTGCCAGGTGGAACATGGGTGAGACGTGAAGCCATCTGTCTTTTGCCGTAAGCTCCAATTCTTTCTTTGTGTTCTCTGCGTGGACCCGGTTGTTTTTATGCGTCAGTATCACTCCTTTGGGTTTGCCGGTGGTGCCGCTCGTGTAGTAAATTTGTGCGATATCGGTATCATGGATGATTGCTTCTTTTCTCCCATTTAATGTTGTGTTTTCCTGGAGTGATTCATATGTGAGGTATCTCTCGTTAGTTTTTAGAAGTGACTCAGAATATCTGTTTGTATCGGTGAAAACAATATGTTCGAGTTGAGGAAGTATTCCCTGCTTATCGAGAAATGCCGGAGCGTCCTTGTCCTGGGAGAAAGGGAGGATTAATTCCGGTTGTGTGATAAGGAGCCTGGCTTGGGAGTTGTCCAGGATATAGACAAAGTCCTCTGCAGAGAGGCGGTAGTTCATGGGAACGAGTATGGCACCGATCTTAGCTGCAGCAAAATATGTCTCAAGGAATTGGTGGCAGTTTTTGTGGAGGATCGCCACTCTGTCGCTTTTTCGGATACCGAGAGATCGGAGTCCGCTCGCAAGCCGATCCACGCGATCCATTAATTGGCTGTAATCGTAGCGCTTGTCTCCACATATCACAGCCGTCTTATCCGGAGATGTTTCCGCCGTCTTGCGAAGCAGGTCGTAGAGCATTTTATTTATTTCAAAGCCAGCTGAATCCCTATTTGGATTTTTTCGACTTTTCTAATATTTGTGCGGCGTTTTTGTAGAGGATTTTCTCTATGGATTCCTGAGCAAGAGGGAGCTTTTGAATGGCCTCGATATTTTGGGCGATGGTCTGAATTCCGGGCCAGTCCGACCCATAGACGACCTTATCTATATTCTTTTCCAGCTCAGGAAAATATTTTAGCAGGTTCTTTGGAGGCAGACCGGAAATTTCAAGATAAAGGTTTGGATGGAGCTTCGACAGGAAAAACGCCCTTTCGTACCACAGCCCCCTGCCGCTGTGAGCCATGAGGATCGGAAGTTGGGGAAAATCTGTAGCCACATCATCGAGATGGATGGGATCTGCGTATTTGATCTTGGAGCCCATGAATATCGATGATCCTGTGTGCACGAGAACGGGCAGTCGATGTTCCTGTGCGATCTCATAGATCGGATAGAGGCTGCTGTCATTGGGATAGAAATAACTGTACGAGGGATAGAGCTTGATTCCTTTTGCGCCCATCCCGACGTATTTTTCAAAGTCTTTACACGGATCTTTACTCAGGGCAGGATTGATGGTGCAGAAGGGGACAAAGACATCGAAACCCCGGCAGAACTCGAAGACATACTCATTGGGGACCACTCCTGTGACATTGGGGTTTATCTCAGGAAGGATGACGGCTTTTACAATGTTATGGCTTTTGAGATGGGCGGCAAACTTCTCCGGGATGATCATCTCCTCATAACGCTTGTAAAAGTCCGATTGCGCGGCCTCTCCGAATTCTTTGACCCAATCTTCCCAGTGTTCCTTGAGACCAACATGGACATGAAAATCGATGACTTTGAGCTCTTCCATTTATCTCATCCCTTGTTCCAACTGCTTTTTGATCCGGCCTTCCGCCCTGAAGAATTTTCCTTTTGCCTCGGCAACTACGGTACCGTCCTCCTTAGACACCTTTCCTTTCGTGAGGATCAATGGGCCCCGTTCCCCCGTGATCTCACCTTCGATA
>JBATYS010000100.1:0-1684 GCA_049674205.1 Candidatus Aminicenantaceae bacterium | reverse complement strand
CAACGGTTCCCTGGCTTCTGTTCATGATACCGTTAAAATTCTCATCATGGTCCCATTCATACAGGGCGAACTCAGACAAACGCTCCTTGGAGGGCTTATAAAAATTCTGGCGTTTCCAATCACCATTGAGAAAATTGTTGTACAAAAGCAGTTGGATATATTGTTTTCGTGGCATCTCTTTTTCTTTGGACATCTGTTGCAATGCTTCACGAATCTCCTTGAGCTTGGCTTTTTCTTCGTCCGATATGAATTGGCTCTGGCGGGATTTGCCTGTGTCCACATGCATCCCGGGCGAAGCCCCCAATAATATCAATCCCGCCACATTCTCCGGATGATTGACTGTGTAGAACTGGGCGAGAAATCCCCCATAGGAATATCCCAGCACCACCCATTTATCGATATCGAGAGCTTCGCGGATGGTATCCAGATCCTCTACGGTCTGGTGTACTGAATATCCTTCCTCTCCCGGCTCGAAATCGGACAAACCACATCCACGCTGGTCATAATAGATAACTCGTGCATATTTCTTGGCCTTCGAAAACCAAGGGTGAAAATAGTGGTGGGTTCCGCCCGGCCCCCCATTGATCAAAACCAGCGGCACTCCTTTCCCTTCTTCCTCCACATACAACTCTGCATTCCCCACGTTAATACGGTGTTTTTTTAAATCCAAACGGTCGCACCACCTCTCAATAAAAGGAATTTCCGTGATGAGTTCCGTTTCGATATAAACCTCCCTGTCCAGAATGGATTCCCGGTTTTCCAAGTCCATCTCGGGAAAGCGCTGCTCCTTAGTACATGAGGCAAAAAGAAGAATCAAACAGACAATTGTAGTATTTCTTGTGATATGACCCAAGAGAGATGTTTGCTTCATCAAAATACCTCTGTGCATCATTCGTTAAGAGAAATTACCGCTGTGTGGAATTCTACCATTTATCTAAATAGACGTAAAAGCCTAGCTTCTGGTTGTCATTTTCGATAATTTGCGACTCTGTATCCGTGATGGCTGAATACTAATTTGCATTATTAAGTGATCAGATTTGATGATGGAGAAAACCGTGTGAAGGGCTGGACGGGCACGGCACATCTCCCGGGGGAGATGTGAGGGAAGGCCGGAACCGAGCGAAGTTTCCTAGCTGGGTAAACTGAGCGTGTTTTCGAATCATAAATCTAATCACTCAAAAGGACATTCATCACGGATTCAAAAGTGCTCTCCAGGATTTATTTGACTTCGTTTTTGGCCTCTGGTATAAATCAAATTACCTCATCAGGGGACAGTATGCGTTCAATAGGATTTAATAGTTCTCTCTATGGGAATTTGTATAAGAGCATTTCTGTATTAAAGGGTATTCCATGATCAGTAAAACCATCTCGCACTATCATATCTTAGAGGTAATCGGGAAAGTGGGAATAGGGATTGACATTTTTTTCTGCACATATGATAATGTGTATCAGGAGGTGTATATAGATGCGCACGAACATTGTGATTGACGACCGGTTAATGGAAGAAGCACTCAAGCTCTCTAAGTATAAAACCAAAAAGGAACTGGTACACAAAGCACTCCAGGAGTTTATCCAGAACAGGAAAAGGCGCGATTTGAGAGAACTGAAGGGCAAAGTCAATTTTGATGAACAATACGATTACAAGGAATTGAGAAATCGATGATCTTGGTAGACACGTCGATCT
>JBATYS010000099.1:0-2623 GCA_049674205.1 Candidatus Aminicenantaceae bacterium | reverse complement strand
GCTAAAGAGGTTAGAGTCGTTCGAGATTCAGACGAAAGGACGCAGAAAATCGAGGTGCTGAGGAACAGGCACATGTCGGCACTGTTTCTGGCTGCAGCAGAAGCATCAGAGGAGGCCATCCTGAATTCCATGTTCAAAGCCACCCCGATAGAAGGATATAGGGGGCATAAAGTCGATGCGCTCCCACTGGATAAAGTCAGGGAAATAATGAAATTGGATGACAAGTGAAGCCTAATATGAACTTTTCGTTAAATGTAAAACGTACGCTGATATCATTCAAAGCGAAAATAGCTGCTGTAAGAAGTAAAAAGACTCAAAGGAGAATGAGATAAAAAAAGTGATAGGTATCTTAGGGGGGATGGGGCCAGAGGCTACTGAATACATGTTCGACTTGATCATAAAAAACACTAAGGTGGAGATAGACCAAAACCACATCCCTGTGATCATATACAGCAATCCCAAAGTGCCACCCAGGACAGATGCGATCCTTGGAACGGGGCCCTCGCCAACACCCTATCTCGTTGAGGGACTAAAAGTGTTGAAGCAGGCAGGGGCGGATTTTATCGTCATGCCCTGTGTGACGGCTCATTTTTTTATACCAGAGGCTCTTGAACAGGTTGAGGTGCCTTTTATCAGCCTTCTGGACGAATCAGTGAAGTGGGCACAAGAACACATTCCCGCACTTAAAAAAGTGGGTTTGGTATCGAGCACTGGTACTTTGATATCGGGTCTCTTTCATGACACATTTAAAAAGGCGGGGATAGAGGTGTTCGGGCCAGCAGAGGAAGAGCAAGAAAAGGTGATGGATGCGATTTTCGGCGAAAAGGGGATAAAAGCTGGATTCACATCCGGTTATTCCAAGGAGACAATAGTCAACACAGCCAGAATCCTTATTGGCAGAGGTGCTGAAGCCATCATCGCAGGATGCACTGAAGTGCCACTCGTTTTGAAGGAAGAGGACATTCCTGTTCCGCTCATCGAGCCGATGAAGATCGTTGCGATGGCCAGCATTATAGAAGCCGGATACGAGATAAAATAATCTTGAGGATAGCCTACTATATAAAAAGGTGACAGTCCTCTTTTTGTTTTACTCCTGGAAAAAGGTGACGATACCATTTTCTGTCACCTTTTTATTACCTTTTATTGAGAATTGACAGGTGAGTCCAAGTTTGATTTAATTAGCCACTAATAAGGCCATTCGCTGATGGCCAGATCGGACGTTATTATTTTGACTATTCGCTCAACTCGAATTAAATCCACCCCTCTCCTACCTCTTAAATTACGCTTTTTTGTAGGGCGTGGTGTCTGGAGTGAAGGTGACAGGAGGTAAATTGAAGATAAAACGATCGTTTCTCATCCTGGTTTTAATACTCGTAACCTTTGCGCTGGTAAATGTTTTTGTTTTTGATAAAGAAGAATGTATCTCAAATAATGCACTCTGGCCTGCAGAGCCGGAGGGTTGTACCACGATCCTTGTCGGGAAGGATGCATCCGTCGATGGGTCTGTATTTGCATGTCAGACTGCAGACTGCGGTGTGTGTGACTTTACCTGGCACTTGATCCCAGCGGCTGACCATCTGGAAGGTTCCACACGAAAAATCTACCACATCAATCAGATCAGAACTTGGCCTCCTGAAGTCGGGGGGAAATGGGTGAAATATGTGGAGGGAGACACCGGCGTTGAAATCCCACAAGTTCCGCATACATATGCCTATCATCACGCTGTCTTCGGACACATGAATGAACATCAATTAGGAATTGCAGAATCGACCATCGGATGCGTAAGAAAGATGAGAAACCCGACTCCCTCGGCGATCATGGACATCACCACCTTGACCATGCTGGCCATGGAAAGATGTAAAACAGCGAGAGAAGCCGTAACGCTCATGGGATCGATGGCAGAGAGGTATGGATACGGATTTCATGACAGCGGAGAGATGCTGGCTGTTGCGGATCCGATTGAGATCTGGATCTTCGAGATCATGCCGGTGGGACCGCTCTGGACACCGGAAACCGGCAAGCCTGGGGCGGTGTGGTGCGCTCAGCGGGTGCCGGATGATCATGTGAGCTTCTGCCCGAACGAATCCCGTATCGGAGAGATCAACCTCAAAAACAAGGACTACTTCCTGGCCTCGTCGAATGTTGTCTCATATGCCATCGAGGCAGGCTTATACGATCCCGAGAGTGGCAAGCCTTTCAGCTGGAAGAGGGCTTATTCGCCAAGTCCGGGAAGCGCAGCAGCCTCACAGGGGCGAAGGGGCCGACTCTGGCGCCTGTTCAGTTTGGTAGCTCCATCCCAAAATTTCAGTCCGGAAACGGAGGGAATGGATCTTCCATTCTCGGTGAAACCGGACAAAAAACTCTCGGTGAAAGACGTCATGGCTATCACCCGAGATAAATATCAGGGCAATCAGTTTGACCCGACTGTCGGCTTGAAGGGCGGGCCTTTCGGTAATCCCAACTACTTCAGTGGATTTACGGTTGATAAGCAGAGGTACAATGGACCCAGGTGTATCAGCGTGTCCGGTGTGGAGTACACGACGATTACTCAATCTCGAAGTTGGTTACCCGATCCGATCGGGGGGATCAATTGGATCGCTTTCGGTGCCCAGGACACATCCTG
>JBATYS010000098.1:0-3373 GCA_049674205.1 Candidatus Aminicenantaceae bacterium | reverse complement strand
TGGGGGGATAGACAAAATGTCTCAAAAACTTCAACAAAATCCTACCTCCCCCGGATCGCAGTGGATAGTAACTCAGGAAATGTCTATGTCGTGTGGCAAGAGCGTACAGGGGGAAAATGGCAGATTTATTTCGCATACTCCCAAGACGGCAAATGGTCTGCTACTTCAGCTATAACAAAAAATTCCTCCGAATCTGTGACCCCTGATCTGTATGTCGATCAGTCGGGTGAGGTTCACATTGTGTATTCCGACAATTCTTCGGGCGGATACAATATCTGGTATGTCAGCACCAGAGAGCTCGGTGAGATCATCAACGTGATCTACCCTCCAACCAACGTAAACATCAACACAGCCCTGGATGGCTCACCGGACAAAAAAAAGAACATTGTGACATGGAAAGAGAACCCTGCTAATGACAATACAACAGTTAAAAGCTACAAAATCTACAGGAAACAGCTCTCTCAAGGAGTGAGCGCTTACAAGCCCTATAAAACAGTTAACAACAGCACTTTTCGGTTTGAAGACAGGGATTTATCGGTCAATTACAAATATTCGTATGTTGTCACGACCCTAGACAATGAGGGTGAGGAAAGCGACTATTCCAACGAAGTGTCCGAGCCTCTTGTTTATCCTCCCGTCAGCCTCTCTACGGAATCTGCCCTTGATGATACAAAAACAAAAAAAATCAACATTATCACATGGAAAAGGAATCCAAAGAACAATTCGACGATTAAAAATTACAAAATCTACCGGAAAGCAGATGGCGATGTAGCATATAAGGAGATCAAGACAGTCCCTGGAAGCAATTATAGCTATCATGACAACGACCTTCCAACAGGAAAAAAATATGTCTACCGCCTCACAGCCGTGGACAAAAACAACAGGGAATGTGAATCCTCATTTTCAACTTATGAGGAGTATGTGTTTCCGCCGATCAACATGAATCTGGCGACCATACACAACGATGGGATGTTCTTCAAAGAAAAAATCAACCGCATGAAATGGAAAGGGAATCCTTTAAACGACCCCGTAAATGTTGCCAAGTATGTGATCTACCGAAAGAAAGCGGAAGAGAACAAAACCAGTTATATGCACGTCTTTGAGGATCCTGAAAAAGCTTTTGAATTCTGGGATCGCAATTTGCCTCTTGATGTGAAATACAGCTACGCACTGACATCTGTCTGTGAAAATGGAGCGGAAAGCAAGCTTTCGAATTCAAGGGTAGAAAAATAATCGAAAACAACCAGGCTGGCTAGCCTGTTTGACTCATCCCATTTCACAAAATATTGAAGCCAAAAGTTAATCCAAATCCTGCCTCGATCCCCCCTATGTTTAAGCTCACATCCTCTTCCTCGGCGGTAGCGCTTATCCACTTGAAATAAAACTTTAACCTCATCTGCTCTAGATCTGGGACCTTGATGTATATGCCCAAGGCGATTTGGGGGCCGACAGAAGACCCTGAAACTTCATGGAGCTCACTCTTTTCCTTATAGCTCATGAAATTCAGCCCTACCCTCACAAAAGGGATGACCTGCTCCTGGTTCCACAAATACTCCAAACAAATATAATACGGAATTAGAGTGAACGTCGATTCTTCTTTGGTCAGCGTCGAGCTCCCATTGTCTTTGTAATAATTTGCCCCCAGCACAACACCGAAATTGTGATTATCTTTACGCGCAAAAATCCGCGAAAGTTCAAAACCAAACATGAGTGTGTTTCCGTTGTATATCTGATCATAAACATGGTCAGAAACATCATATGCGCCGAAAGTAAGAGTCGCTGCTGAGTTTTCTATGGGTTTATAAATGATCTTTTTTTCAGGCATCTCTGCTGCAGGCCCTCTGACTTGCTCCTCGACAGAAAGAAACGCCATGCTCAACCCTCCTTCTCTCCTGTCGATCTTGAATGATGATAGCATCCCTGAAAAATCAAGGACGATTCGGGCTGTTTCCGGCCCTGTCTTCTGGACGGTTATTTCTCTCAATCCAGAAAGATTTATATTCTTCATAGATTCAGCAGAGAGAACGGGGACCGGCCAAAAATCCAAAATCAACTGTGAAAAGTGTCGAAGCTCTATTGTCCTGTAGAAGAAATCTCCATCAATATGGATATCAACCTTAAGTTGGCCATCTCTCCTCCCATACGAAATAGACTTCAGATGGCTTTCTTTCTTTACTTCCTCTTCAGGGACTTCATCTTGCTCTATAGCTCTTGGTGTCACAGGAGACACTCTGTCAACATCCTCCGTCCAGCGGAACACCACTTCGATCCCGTTGGCAACTTGAATGATCTCATAAGAGGAAAGGGCCTCCACAAGGTCAAACACGATCCGAGCTGTGTCGGGTTTAAAACGCCCTGTTCTAACAGCTTTCACTCCAAAGGCATTGATATCATAGGATTCCTCAGTACGAATCTCTCCTACAGGTGAGATCTCAACGACAAGCCGTGAAGGATCATTCAGCTCGAAATGTTGATAACCGAATTCCCCAGAAACACCAATAACAGCTTTCAGAGAATCCTCTGATTGAAGAAGATCAAGTTTTTCCAACACGGTTTGATCTTCTTGTCCTCCATATATTTCCGGAGTGCTTGCTACAAATAGAATAGCTGTGCTTATAAAGAGCAAACTGAATATCTTTTTCACTTTTCTAATTCTCCTTGTGCGAAGTCTTGGGCACTGGCCGAGAGGGGGCCTTCAATTTTATCATCACGAACTAATGATAACGCATATTTATAAAGATGTGAATGTTCAATTTTAATGTCAAAATATTTACGTCCATTCCCTCCAAGACCTGGGAAATCAAGATATCCCATCACGCTGGCATCGGATTCTCGGATGCTAAGCGTTTTAAGAAGTTTGATTGAAAGAGGCTTTACACTGAAATCGACTCTATAGATCTTATAGGCTTTAAAGCCGATCTCATTTGCTAGTTTTGGGGATATTTTCCAGGTCACGACATTGCCCTCCTGGAAGAAATCCACAACTTGATCACTGACACGATTTGCCTCAACCTCACAGGGAGGAAAAGGTAATGTCTGTATTTCCCCAAACCAAGATTCTGTCATAAGAATATAACCTTTTATGCTTGGGTGGACTTTATCCGTTGACAACATTGTCCTCCATCCGGCAGGATGGTTGAAAAAAATGTCGAACATATCAACAAGCGGAACTTTGATTTCCGGTGCCAGATCTCTGATCTTATCGTTCAGTTCAAATATGCGATCCTTGAAAAAAGGCTTATACCACCTGTGATCATCTCTTGGGATTATTGTAGCGAGCACAACAAAAACGCCATAATCGCAGCAGATTCTTATCATATTTTTCAGGTTAAAGGCCGTCGTATCCATAGAGATCCGCTTGAATACGACATCA
>JBATYS010000097.1:0-16704 GCA_049674205.1 Candidatus Aminicenantaceae bacterium | reverse complement strand
TCGTTGAAGGTCTTCGGACGCGGGTTCGATTCCCGCCGCCTCCATTATGCGATTGGAACAAAAACATTGTCGAAAAGCTATAAAAGAAACCTGATAGCTGCGCTCTTTATCCTTATTTTAGCGATTTTAGCCTCTTCACAATCTCTCTCTTCTCTAAAAGTCTCTGTAAGAGATTACGACCGCTACGGCCGGGTCATCATCGAATCTGCAGTTCCACTCAGCTACCACATCGAGCAGCACACCTCTCTCTTCCTGGTAAGATTCAGGGCTGAGGGCAATTTTACGATCCTCCGGGAATCCTTCAAGAGCAAATATGTCAAATCCTTGGGATGGGCAAAAGGCTCTGACTATTATATGCTGACCATTAACGCCACAAGTTCTGACTATAGCTTTGAATCTTTCACCCTTATCAATCCTCACAGGATCGTCCTCGATATTCATTCACCCGAAAAGCCTAAGGAGGATCTGCCCCCGCCCCTTCCCGAAAAGCCAAAGAGAACGCCTCAACCAAGGACAGAACAAGAAGAATCGCAGGAAGCGATCAAGGATAGGCGTGATAGAGAACAGGATAAGGAAGAGAGGCCCCCTGCTCCTTCGCCGCCGCCGTTGGCTTCACAGGGCTTAAGAACAATCATCATCGATCCTGGCCATGGGGGTATGGAAGTGGGATCGAAAGGCAAGTTTGGGACTTTAGAGAAAAGCCTCACTTTGCCCATCAGTCAAAAACTGAAAACGCTTATAGAGAAGAATCTGGCCTATCGTGTCGTCCTGACAAGGGATAAAGATGTGGATGTCTCGCTCGAGAACAGGGCTGCTATCGCCAATAACAATAGGGCAGTGCTTTTTATCAGTGTTCACGTGAACGGTTTTCCCCGCTCCAGCGCTCGCGGTTCAGAAACTTACTTTCTCAGTTTGAACGCAACGGATGAAGAGGCGCGAAGGCTGGCTTACATGGAAAACAACTCGTCTGACATCGAATCGAAGATCTCAAGCGAAGACGAAAACGACATCATGATGATCCTGTGGGACATGGCGCAATCGGCTTTTATCAAGCAGAGCAGCGAGCTTGCAGAAAACATTCAGCGAGAGCTGAATTCTCTGTTGGGGACCAGAAATCGTGGCATAAAACAGGCTCCGTTCAAAGTCCTCACAGGAGTTGCTTGCCCGGCTATCCTGGTTGAGATCGCCTTTATCTCCAACCCCGACGAAGAAAGGAAACTACAGACTGAAGAATTCCAGAATAATGTGGCACGCGCCATCTATCGAGGAATTGACAACTTTCTTAAAAATTATTCAGCCGAATGACGCGTTATCATGGATGCGAAAAAGATAACAATACTGAGTGCCCTTGTCGTTGTATTGCTCGTCCTGGCTTTTGTCTTCTTTCGAAGCGGAGGCGAAGAGAAAATCAGACATTACCTGGATGAATCCCTTCAAGAGAAAGATAACCTCTCTGCTGAGCCCCTCCAAACGAGGTCGATCACTCTTTATTTTCTATCCGAGGACGATAATTACCTGCATGCTGAAAAAAGAGAAATTATCGATCACCCATCAGTTGTTCACCAAGCAATTCAGACGATCGAAGAGTTGCTGAAAGGGTCACAGAATGGCCTGCTCTCTCCTATACCCATGGACACAGAGCTTAGAGAGTTTTTCATAATGAAGGGAGGGGTTGCCTACGTAGATTTTTCAGCTGAGATCCGGGAAGAGCATCTCTCGGGAACTTCAGCCGAAATGGGGACTGTTTTTGCTGTGGTCAACACCCTGACATACAATTTCAAGACCATTAAAAAGGTATTTATCTTGATCGATGGGAGCGAAAAAGAGACATTGGCGGGTCATGTCGACCTGAGCCGTCCTCTTGTGCCTCGTTACGACCTAGTCTCCAATTAATATGGATTATTCATAAAAAATGCCGATACTTATCATTACTGACTCAATATTAGAATGTTACATTGTTTTGCGGAATACTCATTTAAGCACTGTATATCCTATGCGATTTTCATTTATAATCGACATTTTTTCCCCTTCGGGCGAGCTGATCTCACTACATCGGCTTCGTTGTAACCCGGGTAGGTTGGGTCGGCTCGCAGTAGTACACTACAGCTTCATGGGCCACTGCCTCGACCTTAATGTTAGGGTGGGGTGGGTTGGCCTCAGCTCGTGAATAATTCAGGAAAATGAAAAAGCCCATAAAAGTTGCGGTCGTAGGATTTCCTAATGTTGGCAAATCCACTCTGTTCAATCGACTCTTAAGGACGAAAAAGTCACTTGTTCATTCTTTACCCGGGATGACCCGAGATCAGGTGGCTGCAGAATGCACACTGAAGGAAAAAAGGTTTATCCTCGTAGACACTGGCGGATTCTTTGATTTCAAGACGGATCCTTTCTCTGCTCAGGTGAAAGAAAAAGCGTGGGAGGCCTCGAATGATGCGGACATCCTTCTTTTTGTGCTGGATGGGAAAAGAGGGCTTCTTCCGGCAGAAGAGGAGCTTTATTTTGCAATAAAAAAATTGGACAAGCCTGTTCTTGTCGTTGTAAACAAAATAGATTCTCCATCCGAGGAAGATAGGATTGGGGATTTCTACAGGTTAGGTGAGGGACGTGTATTCCCCGTTTCTGCTGAACACAAAAGGAATTTTGAATATCTGGAAGAGGGCCTGTACGACCTTCTCCCAGAAACCCCAGAAGAAAAGCAAGAGTCCGAATCCCTTAAAATAGCCATTATCGGCCGCATCAATGTGGGAAAGTCTTCGATAGTGAACCGCCTTTGCGGGCATGAAAAGTTGATCGTGAGCGAGATCCCGGGAACAACAAGGGATAGCACAGACACCTTCATCTGCCGAAACAAAAAAGAATTTTGTCTTGTTGATATGGCCGGCATTCGAAGGTTGAGCCGAACCCAAGATAAAAGGGAGAAAGCAGGCATCCTGAAAGCCAAAAAAGATATCAACCGTGCCGATATTTTGTGCTTGGTTTTGGATGCTCAGGAATTTCCCACACGCCAGGACACGGCGATCGCCCATCTTGCTGAAGAATCTGGCAAACCCCTCATTCTTGCCATGAATAAATGGGATTTGATCGAAAAAAACTCTAAATCCGCGGAAGAATTTAAGGCCAATGTCTATGATAAATTGGATTTTGTCTCCTACGCACCGTTGATTTTTGTCTCCGCGCTATCGGGGCAGAGAGTTGTGAAGATCCTCGATCTCGCCGAGCAGATCTATGCCAATGCCAGCAAAAGGATTCCGACATCCAAGTTGAATAACTTTTTGGTTTGGGTCCAAACCTCACACCCACCCATATCCAGTAAGAAAAAGAAGATCAAGATCAAATACATGGTACAGAAAAATAGCCTTCCCCCTACGTTTTTCCTCTTTACGCATTCCAAAAGCCCCCTCGCTCCTGCTTACAGAAAATTCCTGAAACGCCTCATCCGGGATCAATTCGATCTTGTCGGATCGCCCATCCGCCTCTTCCTAAAGAGAAACTAGATAATGTTTTTTTGTCCCGGCAATGCGATAAGTCCCTTGACTTTACATCTTACATGCTTTATAAATTTATTTTTGGCATTATCACTCTGCCTAAGGACGCGATTCGACGAATAGGAGGTTATGATGTCTCGAAAATGGATGAATATGACTCTGGTGATTCTATTGGCTTTTTCTGTGATGGCAGTCACAACCAATTGCGAAAAGATCAGCTATAACAAACTGAGAGCGAACTATCACTTCACAAGAGCCAATGCTCATTTTACGGATAATCATTACAGGGATGCCATTGAAGAGTATGAGCTGACTTTGCAGTACAATCCTGATCTTGTTCAAGCCTATCGGTTTCTGGGTGAGAGCTACAAGAGTCTCTACAAACCAGCCGTAGAAACAGAACGGAATAAAGAGATCGAAGCGAAAGCCCTGGAAGCCTTGAGAAAAGCTTACGAGATCGATCCGAGTAACAAGGAAGTTATCTATTCCTTGGGAGACATGTACGACAAGATCAGAGATTTTGATTCGGCCGAACAAATGTATCTGAGAATTCTTGAGATGGAACCCACTAACATGGGAAATTATTATGTCGTAGCTGAATTTTACAAAAGATATTCTGGCCAGGAGGAAGAGGAAGGCGAGGAAAAGACAGGAAAGACGCCGTTTGAAAAGGCAGAGGAAATGTATCTTCGGAGAATTGAGACCGATCCTGAAAATGAACAGGGTTATGCCTATATCGCACAGTTTTATGAAGGAATCACACCAATTCCTGAGTTCGACCGGGCGGACGAATACCATGCGAGACGCATTAAGCTCAATCCTGAAAATGCCGAAGCCTGGCTCGCCAAGGGTGTTAACCGGTGGTCAAAAGCATATCGTATCCCCACTCTCCCGAAAAATGAAAGGATGGAGTTGGCCAGAGACAGCGAGGCCGCATTGCTCAAAGCGAGTGAATTGGACCCCACTTATCCCGAACCTTATTCCTGGCTGAGCGTTCTTTATAAGAGTGTGCTTGTGAATCTCGATCCGAACAGAGCCAAGCGGTACGAGGAAGATGCAGACAGATTTCTTCAGCAGTTCCAAGATGCGAGAAAAAGACAGGCTGAAAGAAAGAAACTGGAAGAAGAGCTGGGCAGGATCGGATAATTTTCGTCAATCACGACTTTTTACTGTATTAAAAGCATAAACAATAGTTCTGTTGTTCACCGATCTCCTTGCGTCCGTTTAGAATGACAGAGACAAGATGTTTATACCTCTCAGAGACGATAATCCAACCACTCGAATTCCCTATGTGACCGTCTCTTTTCTTGTGCTGAATATCCTGGTATTTTTCTTCCAGATACTCTCTCCGAGCGGGCTGGAGTATTATGTGTTGCGCATGGGAGCGATCCCCTATGAGATCACACATTTCACTTCTTTGCCCATTCCCAATATTCCGCGGCTGCCTCCTCCACTCACTCTGCTTACAGCGATGTTCTTGCATGGAGGAATTCTCCATCTCCTAGGGAATATGCTCTATCTGTGGATATTCGGAAACAACATCGAGGATTATCTAGGATCTTTCCGGTTTATCCTTTTTTATCTTCTTTCCGGTTTGGGAGCGAGTGTGGCGCATATTATTTTTAATCCCAACTCACAAGTTCCCATGATCGGGGCCAGTGGTGCCATCGCTGGTGTGCTCGGCGCTTATTTGATCCTGTACCCTCGCGCAAATGTTTTGACTCTGGTCTTCTTGTTTTTTTTCATCCGTATCGTCCCCATCCCTGCAGCCATTGTCCTTGGCTTTTGGTTCCTCCTGCAGATCATGAACGTGGGTTTGGCAGCCGGAATTGCATGGTTCGCCCATATTGGGGGATTTTTGGTCGGGATTCTCCTCATAAAGATCTTTTCTGGAAGACGTCGTCCTTCCGGGGCTGTCATTGAAACTCCCCGAAAGCAAAATTATCTTCACTGAAGATTTTTTAGCCTGAATAATCCATGCTAAATTTAACCGGATTAGAATATTGCGATTAACGTTTTTAAGTGTCCATTAGATCGAAATAGCCAGTTCAATGCCTTTATATTGGATTTAAACTCTTTATTTTCGGGCACGTAGAGGTTGACAACTCCCTTAAGTTTTAGTATTTTATGCAATCACTAACCCTCAATAGGTTAATTCTGAGGTTTTGAATAATGAAAACATTTGTACCTAAAAAAAACGAAATCGAACGGAAATGGTGGTTGATCGACGCCGACGGAAAAGTTCTCGGTCGATTGGCCACTGAAATTTCTATCTTGCTTCAGGGCAAGAGGAATCCTGAGTTTGTCAGGTTCATGGACAGCGGAGATTTTGTCGTTGTGATCAACGCAGAAAAAGTGAAAGTCACAGGCAAGAAGCTGGAGCAGAAAAAGTATTATTCACATTCCGGTTATCCGGGAGGTATTAGAGAGAAAACTTTGAAAGAACTGTTGGAGAAGAATCCTGAAGATGTCCTGCGCAAGGCTGTCCGAGGGATGATACCAAAAAACAAACTCGGTCGTGCCATGCACAAGAAACTGAAAGTCTATGCAGGGCCTGATCATCCTCATGAAGCTCAAATGCCACAGGAATATCAGTTCTAGGAGGAATCTTGAGTTTAATACAGTATTACGGCACAGGAAGGCGAAAAAGTTCGGTGGCTAGGGTCTATCTTAGGCCCGGGAAAGGGGAGATCACTCTGTATGTGAATAAAAGGCTTCGTCCCTTCACAGAATTCTTTGCTTTAGATAGTCATAAACACATCATCAAGCGGCCTCTTCATCTGACCGAGACAGAAAGTAAATTTGATATCTTTATCCGGGTCAACGGAGGAGGCGCGAATGGACAGGCCGAGGCGATACGCCTTGGAATTGCAAGGGCCTTGCTTGAATTCAACAAAGAGCTGAGGAATACACTGAAGCAAGCGGGGCTGCTTACCCGGGATTCGCGGGTCAAAGAGCGGAAGAAATACGGATTGTTGGGCGCTCGTAAAGCACCTCAATACCACAAGAGATAAAGGGAGGAGTGGAGTTGGTTTCTGTAACGATGAAAGAACTTTTAGAAGCTGGAGTTCATTTTGGGCACCAAACCAAGAGGTGGAATCCCAAGATGAAGGAGTACATTTTCGGCCAGAGGAATGGAATATACATCATCGACCTGCAAAAGACGATCAAGCTCTTCAAAGAAGCGCTTCAGTTTGTTGAGGGTGTTGTCGAGAGCGGTAAAGATGTCCTTATGGTTGGAACAAAAAAACAGGCGCAGGACATCGTCAAAGATTATGCCCTGAAATGTGAATCCTGTTATGTCAACCAGCGTTGGCTGGGAGGATTGTTGACCAATTTCGGAGTCATTCGCGGCAGTGTGGAACGACTGATCGAGATGGAAGAGATGAAGGCGGATGGACGCTGGGACCTCCTCTCAAAAAAAGAGAAATCTCGACAGGAAAAGGTCTATAGGAAGCTCTCCAAAAATCTGGGGGGAATAAAGAATATGCTAGAGTTGCCCGGGGTGCTCTTTGTGATCGATTCCACCAAGGAGGAAATTGCCCTTCTAGAGGCGCTCAAGCTGAAGATTCCGATAGTAGCCGTTGTTGATACGAATGGTGATCCTGGGAATATCGATTACCCCATTCCCGGAAATGATGATGCTGTCAGAGCCATCGAGTTATTTACAGCGAAAATTTCTGAGACAGTGATCGAGGGCAAGAAGAAGAAGATCGAGAGGGATCTCTTGGAAGCTAAGGCGGAAGAAGAACCCTTCGCAGAAGGAGAAGAGGGGGTTCCTGTAGAAGAAGCCTTAGGGGGATCTGAAGAGACGAAGCCGGTCGAGGAGCAGATAGTCCCTCAAGAAGAAAAACCTGCAAAAGAGGAAAAACCTGCAAAGGAGGAAAAGCCTGCGGAGGAAAAAGTCGGTTCAGCGGAGCCCGAGAAATCGGAATAAGCAAGGAGTCTAGTATGGAAATTACAGCAGCACTGGTCAAAGACCTTCGTGATCGAACAGGGATCGGGATGATGGAGTGCAAAAGTGCTCTCCAGGAGACAGATGGAGATATCGAAAAAGCCATCACCGTTTTAAGAAAAAAAGGCTATGCCCGGGCTAAGGATAAGATGGAACGTGAAACTAAGGATGGACTTGTCGGTTCGTACATCCATCTCAACGGCAAGCTCGGCGTTCTGGTCGAAGTGAATTGTGAATCGGATTTTGTGGCGCGGAATGAAGAGTTCCAAGAATTAGTCAAGAACATATGCCTTCATATCGCTGCATCGAATCCCACGTACGTCTCTTCGGAAGAAGTCCCCCAAGAGGTTTTGGATGAAGAGAAGGAAATCATCAAAGGGCAGTTCATAGATTCCAACAAGCCGCCCGAGATCGTTGATAAGATCGTTGATGGGAAAATCAAGAAATATTTTGAAGAAGTCTGTTTGATGGACCAACCTTATGTGAAAGATGATAAGATTTCGGTCAACGAACATGTGGCATCCTTTATCGCGAAGTTCGGTGAAAACATCCAGGTAAGACGATTTGCCCGTTTTGGACTGGGCGAATAAAATATACGGACTATGCCTAAAGTCAAGCCTGTGTACAGCAGAATTCTACTAAAACTCTCCGGAGAATCTCTTTTAGGGCAGCAAGACTACGGCATAAGTGTGAGTACAGCTAAAGCCATTGCCCATGAGATCAGAGAGATCCACGATTTGAACGTCCAAATCGGAATCATGATCGGTGGTGGCAACATATTCCGCGGCATTTATGGAACAGAAGCGGGGATGGATCGAGCATCTGCTGACTACATGGGTTTGCTGGCGACCATGATCAACGGAATCGCTCTTCAGGATGCCCTTGAGAAAGAGGGGATTGGCGCGCGCCATATGTCCGCTATCGAGATCAGTGGTGTCGTAGAGCCCTTTGTCAGAAGGAATGCCATAAAATATCTTGAGACTGGAAATATCCTCATTTTCAGCGCTGGCACAGGCAATCCTTATTTTACGACCGATACGGCAGCGGCCCTGCGTGCTCTTGAGATCGGTGCTCAGGTGATCTTGAAAGCGACAAAGGTGGATGGAGTTTATTCTGCCGACCCTCTTCAAGACCAGAAGGCACAGAAATTTGAATCCATCGAATACATAGACGTTATTAAAAAAGGGCTGCGGGTTATGGATACGACAGCTATCTCTCTGTGCAAAGATAATAATGTCCCGATCATAGTCTTTAACCTCAGGAAGAAGGGGAATATGAAGAAGGTTGTGCTGGGACAGAAGGTCGGAACACGAATCTTCTAACGGTCTGAATTATTCATAAAAAATGTCGATGTTGATACTTATTAAAGCAATATTAATGTCCTTTATTGATTTCATTAAATATCATTTTGAGTGCTCTTTGTTGAATATCCTCAATATTAATAATCGACATTTTTTACCCTACGGGCGAACCGATCTTGCAACAGCTGCATCATTGCAGCCCACTTTAGGCGGTAGTGTACTACAGCTTCATGGGCCGCTGCTTCGCAGTTGCGGCAACCTCGGCTCGTGAATAATTCATAAATATATTGGTAGGAGTGGGAATAATGGTCAAAGATGTTCTAAAAGAACTGGAAAAAAAGATGAAAGGCTCTGTCGAGCACTTTCGTGGAGACCTGGCAAAATTGCGAACAGGGCGAGCGAATATCAATATTTTTGAAGATATCAAGATTGACTACTATGGGGCTCTGACACCCGTTAACCAGGTGGCCACGCTTACAGTCCCTGACCCGACTTTAATCCAGATTCAGCCTTGGGATCCCACCTTGATAGAGAAAATAGACAAGGCAATTCAAGGCGCAGACCTCGGTCTCAATCCCATCAATGACGGAAAAGTCCTCAAAGTTCCCATCCCCCCCTTGGATGAAGAAAGACGAAAGGACATGGCCAAACATATCAAAGTCATGGTCGAGGACGAAAAAACAGCTCTTCGAATAATGAGAAGAGATGCGAAAGAGCAGATCGAACAGCTGGAAAAAGACAAGGAGATCACTGAAGACGACAAGTTTTGGGGATATGATAAGCTTCAGGAGATCACGGACGGGAATACAAAAAAGATCGAAGACCTTGGAGCGGCTAAGGAAAAAGAGATCCTTGAACTCTGATTCCTTTACGCCCCAGCTTCCTTATTTACTTTTGCGATGTTGTTTTTTGTTCCGAATTTTGTTCGGATGACAGAGCCCCAACCGAGTATGCTCAGGACGAAGTAGAACAAAGAGCCAAAGATCGGAATAAATCCGATAAAACTCACCAGAATAAAACCTAGGATGATAGCGCCTATAACCGAGGGATTCTTGCTCCTAAAAGCCTTGGACAGGCTCTCTCCAAAGAAGTGAAAGAGAATGACGCGGCCGAAGATCTTGATGACGATTCCGAGAAAGACGAGGGCGACGAGGATTGGAATGCCTATCAGTATGAGTGAGAGAAAAGCAGAAAAGACGACAAGCCCGGTAAAAATGATGATGCTCAAAATCCCTGTTCCAAAAACAGGCCAGAATTGTGTCCTGATTTGAGAGGATGCATAAACGATCGGGCGAGGAAAAACGGCAGCCAGAAGAACAGCGAGAATGAACCAGATGAAAAGCATGAACAGCTTGATGATCAGAAGGAGAGGGATAATCTTCATCCCAAAAACACCGCCCAATCCTTCCTTAAAGAATTTCTGAATACCCGCAGAGGATTCTAGATCAAACTGGACCGTGTCTCCCCCTATCACGCTCCCAAGCTCTTTCTCGATGGTTCCCCCCAGGGAGACAACATCTCCATCGACTTCTGCTGTGGGCTTGAGTATGATCTCTGCACCGAAGCCCACTACTGAACCTCGGACTTTGCCTTCCACAATGATCGTCCCGCCAAATGCCATGGCATTTTCGATAACAGTTCCCTTAATATAGATCTCGCCTCCCAGGCCTACCACATTGTCTTGAACCTCGTCATGCTCGACGATGATATCTTTTTTTAATATAAATCCCTGGCCGAGCAGAGGAGAAACTCCCCCAAGCATAAAGATGAAAATCAAGGAATATAGGAATTTATTTTTCATATCTTATCTCCAGTCCATATTTTTCTCCTCATCATATACAGCAGAGATATGGATAAAACTACGGTTAAGGTGATGAGGATAATTTGAAATTCGGGGCGAATGAGTGTTGCCAAACTAGCCAATGTTTTGAGAACAAAGCTTGCAAACTGGATGAGTATTTCGAAAATCACGGAAGCGATCTTGAAAAGCTTGACAACGAACACAGAGAGATTTTTCACGAAGGCCCAGAGACTGCTGTTCAGGCGGACAAACACGCCCGAAAAGCTGAGGTCAGACTGCAGGTATATAGCCAAAAATATGAACATCATCAAGGAAAAGGCAGTGGCTGATCCAGCGACCCAAATCCGCACGGAGGATACTCGGGGGAAAACCTTGGCCATGACTTGTTGGGTGAAGTCGGCAGGCATGTCCAAGGGTGGGAGGGTTTCCACGGCTTGCATCATCATTTTTCTGTCTTCGAGCAAGATCTTGCATGGCACACAGAATGAAATATGCTTTTCGATGGACTCTCTTTCATCAACTGGAAGTTCATCTTCGAGGTAGAGATAGATCTGGCATTCTGTCGGGCAGCTCATTTGCTCTCCTCCAAATTCCTGCGGATCAATTCTTTGGCTTGAAAAACCTTGTTTTTGATCGTCCCCACGGGTAAGCTCTTGATCTCCGCGATCTCTTCATAACTGAACTCGTTAATGTGCCTCCACACGAATAACTCTCTGAGAGAAGGCGGGATTCTTTCCATGGCTTTTTCGATCCTTTCTCTGACCTCTGAGAGTTCGAATTTTTCTGCAATAGAACGGTCTTTCGAGGGGATCTGAACGCTCGGTCTGTCGTCCGCATCGTCTCGAGTTTGATCGAACGAGAAGGCATCTATTTTTTTCTTCCTCCAGTAATCGATCGTGAGGTTTGATGCGATTTTAAACAGCCATGTGCTGAATTTATGCTGAGGTCGGTAGGTGTGGAGCGAGGCGTATGTTTTGATAAAGACGTCTTGTGTGAAATCTAGAGCAAGTTCCCTTTCGCCGACCATCCGGCCTATATAGTTCAAAAGGGGTTGTTTGTATCTTTGAACGATCATCTCAAATGCCTCTTTATCGCCGTCAAGAGTTCTTTTGACTAAGTCTTTATCTTCAAACATGGAGGACTTCCAGCCCTCAAGGCATTATACGGATTTCTGTAAAAATGGTTTTGCTTTGGGGACTAGCAACTATTTATTTTCAATGATTTCAACGTCTGATGGAACCCGCAGTTCAAAGATTTTATTTGGGAGATTTATATTCGTTTTGATCCTGCTGAAACGGAACTCGGTTTTATTGCCCGCCCAGTCAAAAGAGATCAGTTTTTGAATGAACCACGTCTTTTCATCGATTTCCAGAAGAAGAAAAGTATCCGCGCCTTCTTCATCCTTGGGTGTGAGCTTGAGCTGGATGGTGTTGGCGTTCTCTGTGGGGAAAGGATTGAGCTCTACAGAATAGTTGTCCAGCAATGCGACCTGGCCGGAAAGTAAAAAGAGCACTTCAGTGTTCTGTTCTCCTCGGGAAAGGTCATATTTTATGAGCTGTTTTTCTTCTTTGTTATAATCCCAAAAAAAATCATCCTTGATGAGAAATACTTTTTCTTCCGGGTCCTGGTATTCCCACCTCATCAAATTGGGCTTTTTAAAGTACAGTTTTCCTTTTTCATGAAGAGGTGTTGAGACTGTGGCGGAATAGTAGAGCTGCTCAAAGTCTGCCTGGAGGGATTGGTAGGATCTGAGAGTATTCTCAATGCGCAGAGCGACTTCCTGCGCTGTTTGCGCGAAGCTCAAGGCAACGAGTGTTAAGAAGCAGAAGAGTTTCTTCATTTTTTCGGATTATAACATAGAATCTTCCCAAGGGAAATTATCAAGGCGTGGAAGCATCCACAAAACCGTAATGAATGATTATTTAAGTGTAGGGTCCGTTCCCCGAACGGACCGTTTGGGAAACGGTCCCTACATAGAAGACCATGCCCGCATGGAGCCCTTCACACGGTTTTCTCCACCACACAATTGTGACACTTAATAACGCAAAGTGAAGTCATGCCATTACGCTTTTAGGGATGCCTATTCAAGGCATTAGCGGTTTGCTATTTGAAATAAGTTTTTGTTATAAGGACACTGTGACCACCGAACTGTTTATCTATCTGCTTCTCTATTTTGTCCTGCTCCTACTGATCGGCTTCTTTTTTTCCAAGAAGATAAAGACCATTGAGGATTTTTTCCTTGCATCCCGCAATCTCCCCGCACTCCTCATCCTTCTCACGCTTGCTGGTTCATGGCTGGGCGCAACCTCAACCTTGGTGTCAGTGGATGAGGCTTTTGACAAAGGGATCAGTTCATTCTGGGTGATAGGGATCCCTTCCATCGTGACAGTTCTTGTTTTTGCTCTGTTTCTCGTACGGCCGATACGGCGATTACCGTTTGTGACTCTGCCAGATCTGATGGAGGAGCGGTATGGCCGAACGGTTCGTCACCTGGCAGCTGTGCTGATCGTATGGTACATGGTTCTTCTTGCCGCATCACAAATGGTGGCCATGGGAAATTTTCTTAAATCCTTCCTCGGCACATCCTATTTTATGGCTCTGGTTTTGGGGACTGCAGTTGTTCTTCTTTATTCTGTCTTTGGGGGGTTGTTTTCTGTTGTGATTACAGACGGATTCCAGTTTTTCCTGTTAGTGAGCGGTATTTTAGGCCTGCTCTTCTCCTTGTTAGGGATGTCCTCATGGGATAAAGTCTCACTAGCCGCTCGGGCTATGGATGGCAGTGATCATTTCAACTTTTTCTTGGGATTCGAGAGGAATATCTGGATCGCCCTGTCATTCACTCTCGCCTGGATCATTTCTCCCATCGTCTGGCAGCGCATACAGGCGGCTCGCACGGAACGTGATGCCAGGTTAGGATTGTTAGGAGCTGGAGGGATTTTTTTTGTGTTTTTTGGCTGTGTTGTATTGATCGGAATTTTATCTCTTTCGTTATCCATACCCGGGGATCGCACAGACAGCATTCTTTCAATGCTGATCCATTCACATGCGGGAAAGTTTTTAGGCGGGGTTCTGTTTCTTGCCATAATAGCGGCGGTCATGTCTACAATGGATACAGCTATAAACACGGGAGCTCTATCGTTGACAAGGGATATCTATCAGCAGTTTATTCCTTTCTCCCGTCAAAAAAATGCCGTGCTCATGAGCCGGGTGGCGACATTTGCAGTGGGAGTCCTTGCCTTTTTTATCGCCACAAGGCTTCAGGGTATTCTGAAGACTCTCGGTCTGGCCTCAGAAGTCATGGCAGAGGGGATGTTTGTTCCCGGTGTTGCCATGATCTTTTTAAGGAAAAAGTATCCCACAGCGGGAATGTTGAGTCTTGTCCTGGGGAGTGGATATGCCATAGTGGGCTTTTTGAATGGGGTCGGCCTTGTTCATCTCAGTTGGCCCGCATGGCCATTTTCATTGCCCTACGGAGTAGCCATCTCTCTCTTGGGATTTGTTTTCGGCTTTTTGATCGACAGGCACAAAAGGTAAATATCAAATTCAGAAATGTAATATTCTTTAGCCGCTGTACAAATAGATATTTACTGTATGTTGTGATTTGTATATGATTTGACATGGATCATAAAGCCTGAACTATTCAGGTGGAAGATGGATTATTCACGAGTTGAGGTTGCTGCAAAGGCGAGGCAATGGCCCACGAAGCTGTAGTGAACTACTGCAAGTGGGCTACGACGAAGGCTTTGTAGTAAGATCAGCGGGTTAGGTTGGGTCGGCGCCCAGAGGGTAAAAGCTGCTGCCAATAAGATATTGAGTGCTTTTGAAGTGAATATTTGGCAGCAGCTTTTATGAATAATTCAGGTTAGCGTAAACGATGTCAGTATTCAAAGAAGTCAAGTTAAGATTTATTGGATTTTTGGGAAAGCTGATTTTGGGCTTATGGACAAAGTCGGCTCGCTTGACAGTGATCGGGGAGGATCGTTATCAGGAGTTGAGGAACCAAAACAAGCCTGTAGTTCTGCTCATTTGGCATGGACGATTGCTCGTGGTTCCTTACCTCTTCAAGAAGCGCGGGATATTGGCTCTGATAAGTCCAAGCGAAGACGGGGAGATCCTTGCGCGTATCGTATCAGGATGGGGTAAAGTGCTCAGAGGATCGAGTTCTCACTCCATCGTTAAGGCATGGAGTGTGATGAGAAAAGAGCTGGATAAGGGGGGCGAAGTGATTATCGTGCCCGATGGTCCCAAGGGTCCGAACCGCAAGATGAAGCTCGGAGCCCTCAAGCTTTCACAGCAGTCAGGTGCATATCTCGTGCCTTTCACTTTTGCCGCATTGCGAAAGAAAACGCTCAACAGCTGGGACAGTTTCTTGATCTTCTATCCATTCACAAGAGTTGCCGCCCTTTTTGGTGATCCCATCGTCGTGGACCCGAAACTGCGTGGGGATGACCTGGAAATAGAACGGCAACGCATCGAACAGATTCTTTTGCAGCTTGATGACGAAGCAGCCAATTATCTTAACCTGTGAGTTTTTTTGATTTTGGATTTGCCCGGATTTATGGTATAAATACTCGCAAAAGGAGATATCTATGAAGGGAAAAACACTTTTACTGATCTTTGCTTTTGTCTGTTTTTCAAGTATTCTTTATTCACAGAGTGCAGAGGAACTGATCGCCCAAGCCGATGAACTGTTCGATGACATGAAGGATATGGAGACCGCAGAGAAAGCTCTTGAGTTATACCGACAAGCATTGGGTGTTACTGAGGACAAATACGAGCCCTACTGGAAAATATCTAGGATTCAGTATTATGTTGGCACTCACACTGCGGAAAAAAATGATAAAAAGATTATTTTTTCCCAGGGCGTGTACCATGCCAACAAGGCCGTGGCACTTCAGCCTGAAAAGCCGGATGGTCATTACTGGCTTGGTGTGAATAACGGCAAATACGGTGAAACCAAAGGTGTGATGAAAAGCCTGTCACTGGTCAAGCCGATCAAAAAATCTATGTTCAAGATTATTGAAGTGGACCGTGGTTATGAAGACGGAGGCGCGGATAGAGTTTTGGGCCGTGTGTTCTTTAAGGTCCCGGGAATAGTGGGTGGCAGCAAAGATAAATCACTCGAACATCTGGAGAAATCCAAAGAGCTGGGACCTGAGGATCCGATCACACGTGTGTATTTGGCAGAAACATACCTTGCCAAGGATAGGGTGAGTGATGCCCGGGCGGAATTGGAGTATGTTCTGAACATGCCGGATGATCCACGATGGGTTGCTGGAATTGCCGAAGCCAAAATGGACGCGAAGGAGCTCCTGAAGAATAAAGAGTTCAAGAAATAATTATCTGTTACTCTGAAAACACTTGAGCAGAGAATATCTCGATCGTGGCTCCCTTTTTCCATTCGTCCTCAGCTAGTCCGGCTTTGAGGCATCCATGGTTGAGGTATGTTTCGAGGTCCCAATCCCACTCCACAGGGACCTGAGGCAAAAGGAGGCCCTTGTTTGGTCCTTTGGATATAATGATCCCGTGTTCGCCGATCTTTATTTCCGAAGCATCCTTGATTTTCCATGGAAGCGTCAGGACCGAGATCTCGATGTTTAATCGAGTCAGCTCTTCTTTTTTTATGGAGGAAAATCGGAAATCTTGTGTGGCAGCGGCAGTAGCACAGTCGATGATAGTTTCGAGGAGAGATTTATGGGGTAGGGAGTAACCGATGCATCCCCGGAGCTCATTATCCACTTTCAACGTGACAAAAGCTCCTCTTTTCTCGAGGAGCAGAGGATCATCGGATTTTTCTTTTAGAGATTCAGCATTTTTCAAGTAAAAACTGATCGCTCGTCGCGCCAGATCCAGAAGAAACGTTTTTTGGTCTCTGCTTAGGGCATCTTCCATCCCATCTCCTTATTTAATCTGGACTATTCATAAAAAATGTCGATACTTTAATCAACATAACCGATATCAAATATGTTCATTATTTTTCCAGTAAATCAACTTGATATTTCCGTTCCCAACGTGCTTTTATTCATAATCGACATTTTTTACCCTATGGGCGCCGACCCAACCTAACCCGCTGATCTCACTACAAAGCCTTCGTTGTAGCCCGGGTTAGGTTGGGACGGCTTGCGGTAGTTCACTACAGCTTTGTGTGCCACTGCCTCCACC
>JBATYS010000096.1:0-7498 GCA_049674205.1 Candidatus Aminicenantaceae bacterium | reverse complement strand
CCTTCGATGCAGATGTAGGTCCCCCCAAGATGGCATCGCACCCCCAGCTCCTGCCCCGCACTGAATAACAATCCAGAAAGCTCAGGGCAGACGGGATGGGCAAAACCGACATGCGCAGCGATCCCTTCTCCAAAAAAAGAGTTCTTTCTCCGGGTTCTATCAAAAAATTGGTCTGCAAAGACGATGTCCCTGGGCCTTAAGTCTTCCTTTAACGACCCAACACAATTGGTAGATATGACTCTTGTGACACCGAGTTTCTTAAATCCATAGATATTGGCCCTGTAATTGATATCCGAGGGTGTAAGGGTATGCCCCTTGCCATGGCGTGCGAGAAAGGCCACTTTTCTCCCTTCCAGTCCACCGATGATATAGGAATCCGACGGCTGGCCAAACGGTGTGTTGAGGTCGATTGTCTCGAAAATTTCAATACCCTCGATCTCATACAGGCCTGTCCCGCCCAGAAGCCAGATCTCAACCTGGGGGAGATTTTCTGGATTGGGGATCGTCATGTCTCCTCCTTCTATTCTCTTCGGTTGTAGAAGGTACTCATTATTGCTGTGAACCTCATGCGCATTCGAAACTAATGATATATAACTTAAGCTACGCCAAGTCAAGCTCTCTCCATTTTAGATGTAGGGACCGTTTCCCAAACGGTCCGTTCGGGGAACGGACCCTACATAGAACCATGCCCGTCCATCCCTTCACACGGTTTTCTCCACCACACAATTGGAACACTCAATAACGCAATGCGATTCTTGCCATCACGAATTTGGGGATATTTCCACCGGTTTATTTGAGTTTTGAGTGAAAATTGGTTATCCTATGCGAAAAGGAAATCGCGATGGAAATAAGGACAGAATTAGCTCCGTTGATCGACGTCCTGAATAATACAAAACGAGTCGCTGTGCTTACAGGCGCAGGGATCTCCGCCGAGTCTGGTATTCCCACATTCCGCGGGGAGGAGGGGTTATGGAAGACATACCGGGCCGAAGAGCTGGCCACACTCCCCGCGTTTATCAGAGATCCCCGGCTTATCTGGGAATGGTACGACTGGAGACGGGGGATCATCGGATCCAAAGATTTTAATCCCGGGCACGAAGTTCTTGCCAGCTGGGAAAAACTCTTTCCGTCATTCCATGTGATCACACAGAACATCGACGGCCTCCACCAAAAAGCAGGTTCTTTTAACATCCTGGAACTCCACGGAAACATATGGAAATTCCGCTGTACGGAAGAGGGAACAGTCACCGAAGATCACACCACCTCCCTCGGAGAGATCCCCCCCACTGCCCCAATTGCGGCGCTCTACTCAGGCCCCACGTGGTCTGGTTCGGTGAATCTCTGGATGCCTCCATACTCCAAAGTGCATTTGCTCTGAGTTCAAGCTGCGAAGTCATGTTCGTGGTCGGTACTTCTGCAGTGGTTCAACCCGCAGCTTCACTCCCACTTGCAGCGAGTGAATCCGGTGCGATTGTTGTCGAGATCAATCCGGACCCCACTCCCATAACTCCATATGTGGATTATTCATTCAGAGGAAATGCTGGTGATATCCTCCCCATAATCGATGGAGAGTTATCTTTGACCAATCCCCAGGGAGAGGAATGAACTGACATGAAATACGTCTACTTCGATGCTTTTTCCGGGCTGAGCGGAGACATGATCTTGGGAGCACTGTTGGATCTTGGAGTATCAGCCGATACATTCATTGAGAAGATGTCTGAGCTCGAACTCCCTGTGGATATTCAGGTCGAGGAGACAAAAAGATGTTCTCTCCGAGCACTCAAGGTCGATGTCAACGTCCGGTCCAAAACAGAAAAGACGCGGAAGTGGGAAGATGTGGAAAAGCTCATAACAAACACCTCATTCACCGAATCCGTGAAGAACAACGCTCTTCAGATATTCCAGAAGCTATTCGAGGCAGAGGCCCATGTTCATGGCCATACGTTTCGAAAAGCCCACCTTCATGAGGCGGGCGCCGATGACGCCATCATCGATATCGTGGGCAGCTGTTTCCTCTTTGAACAACTGGACATCAGCAAGTTCTATGCGTCCCCGCTAAACGTGGGGCAAGGGACTGTCAAAACATCCCACGGCACACTCCCCGTACCACCACCGGCTGTGGCTGAGTTGCTAAGGGGTGTACCCGTCTATTCGGATTTTGTGAAACAGGAGCTCGTCACGCCCACAGGTGCAGCGATCATTTCCTGCGTTGTCGAAAAATTTCTGCCCTTTCCGGAACTCTGTTACGAAAAAGTCGGAGTTGGTGCTGGCGGCAGAGATTTTCCCGACTTCCCAAACATCCTTCGGGTATTCTATGGAGAGAGACAATCCACTGAGGCAGACAGAGACATCTATATCATCGAAACCAATATCGACGATTCTACGCCCGAGATCCTTGCCAGCTTCTATGACAAGGCATTTTCCCTCGGGGCTCTGGATGTTTATCTTACACCCGTCTTCATGAAAAAAAACAGGCTGGCTACTAAATTAACTCTTTTAGCTGAGCTTGATAAAATAGACACCCTTGTCAGTGCAATATTTGAAGAGACTAGTTCCTTGGGTGTCAGATACTTTCCTGTCTCAAGGCGAGTTCTCGAACGCAAAATCATAAAAGTCCGATTATTTGACGAAGAGATCTCCGTCAAGGTTGCATTTAGCGGGCAAAAAGAAGTGAACATACAACCAGAATTCTCAGACTGTTTGACTCTGGCTCAAAAGAAAGGTCTCCCCGTGAAACAAATTTTGGAGCTTGTAAAGCACGAATACTTGACCCGTAATGAAGGCTAAAAGAACATAAAAAAAAACACTGTAGTGTTGAAAGGGATAACGGCCAGTACATGAAAAAGCAAAACACGATCGATACTAAATCGATCGAAAAAGGTGTAAAACTCATTCTGGAAGGGATCGGTGAAGACCCAAAGAGACCCGGCATCCAGGAAACTCCAAAAAGAGTCGCCAGTATGTTCAAGGAGATCCTTGGAGGTTTGAGCGAAGATCCTGCCAAGCATATGCGTGTGATCCAGGACGAAAAACACGACGAGATGGTCCTGATCAAGAACATCCCCCTCTATTCCATGTGCGAACACCACCTCCTCCCCTTTGCCGGAGTGGCCCATGTGGCCTATATCCCCAAGGGAGGGCGCATTGTGGGTCTCAGCAAGATCGCTCGCGTCGTGGAGGCCTACGCCCGCAGGCTCCAAGTGCAGGAAAGGCTCACCAAACAGATCGCCGACCTCATCGATCAACGGCTGAAACCCCTCGGTGTGATGGTCGTGATCGAAGCAGAGCATATGTGCATGTCCATGAGAGGCGCAAAGAAACCGAAGTCAATGACCGTGACCTCAGCTGTAAGAGGCTCCTTCCGCACCAGCCATACCACACGAACAGAAGCGATGATTTTGATCAAAGGAGGAATTCCCATTGGAAAAGAGCTCTAGAGAGACCTTTTTCATCACGACCCCAATATACTACGTGAACGATGTCCCTCATATCGGACATGCGTACACAACCATCATTGCAGATGCCCTCAGTCGATTCAAGAAACTCTCGGGGAAAGAGGTGTTTTTCCTCACGGGAACGGACGAACACGGACAGAAGATCGAAAAATCTGCTGCAGAGAAAGGCTTAAAACCCCTTGAACTGGCGGATCGGATGGTGGGACGGTTCAAGGATCTGTGGAAAGATCTGAATATCGAATATGATTATTTTATCCGCACTACTCAGCCCCTCCATGAAAAAGGCGTGCAGAAGATCTTCCAGAAATTGAAGGACAAGGGGGATATCTACAAAGGCATATACGAGGGTTACTACTGTGTGAGCGATGAGAACTTTCTCTCCGAAGATGTCCCGCTGGAGAATGATGGACACAAGGTTTGTCCTGATTGCGGGAAAAAGGCGGGGAAAGTATCTGAGGGGTGCTATTTCTTTAAACTGTCGGCCTACCAGGAACGCCTCCTCCAGTTTTATGAAAAAAATCCCAAATTCGTGCGGCCTCAAAGCCGGATGAATGAGATCACGAGCTTTGTCGAGCAGGGCCTCAAGGACCTGAGTATAACCCGGACTACAGTCAAATGGGCTATTCCCGTGGCCGATGATACCGAGCACACCATTTATGTCTGGTTCGATGCTCTGCATAACTACCTGACTGGGATCGGGTATGATTGGAACGAGGAACTCTACGCAAAATTCTGGCCACCGACAGTGCATCTCATCGGCAAAGATATCCTCAGATTCCATGCCGTGTTCTGGCCCGCTTTTCTGATGGCTGCAGATTTTCCTCTCCCCAAGATGGTTTTTGGTCACGGCTGGTGGCTCAAAGACGAGACAAAGATGTCCAAATCCAAGGGAAACGTCCTTGACCCTCATATTATCCTTAAAACTTTCGGAACAGATTCTCTCCGGTATTTTCTTCTCAGAGAGATCCCGATCGGTCTGGACGGGAATTTTTCCCATGAAGGATTTGTCCACAGGGTTAATTCCGACCTGGCTAACGACCTGGGAAATCTCCTGCAACGTACGCTGACCATGATCGCAAGTTACTTCGGCGGAACGATCGAACACATGGATGAGGAAGGCCCACAGGATGTCGCTCTCCGGACCGATATGGACGCCGTAAAGGAGAATGTGTTCAACCACTATGAGAATTACGCCATAAACAGAGCGCTGGAGGATGTATGGGTTTATATCAACTCGGTCAACAAATATCTCGCACTAAACGAACCCTGGAAACTCGCTAAGGACGACACACAGAAAAACAGGCTGGCAAGAGTGCTGTACCAGGCTGCAGCTGCGATCCGGGCTATCGCCTATTTGATCTACCCGGTTTTACCTGATTCCGCAAACAAAATTTGGGAATATCTCGGAGAGCCCAGCCCCCTCACGGCAGAGACCTACAAAGACCTGGCTTTCAACAGTTTTAAACTTGGCCGAAAGATTCAGAAGCCCGAGCCTCTTTTTCCAAGGATCGGCCTGAAAGATTTTTTAGAAGGAAAGGAAACCGACCCCAAGAAATCTGTCAAGGAGGAAAAAATGGATATCATCAGTTTCCAAGAATTCAAGAGAATGGACCTGCGAGTCGGAGTGATCCTGAATGCAGAACGTGTGGAGGGAACGGACAAACTCCTAAAGATCAACGCCGATATCGGGAGTGAACACAGACAGATGGTGGCAGGGATCGCAGAGACCTATGCGCCGGAAGACCTTATCGGGAAGAAACTCATCGTGATCGTGAACCTTCAACCCGCCGTCATCCGGGGAGTGGAATCTCAAGCCATGCTCCTCGCAGCCGAGATGGACGGAAAAGCTTATATTCCGTTTTTTGTCGAAGATCTCCCCGCAGGAGCAAAAGTCCTCTGAAAACCATAGAGAGAAGACATTTTTTGAAGACGGTTTTTTCTGCAGTTGCCGGTATTGGAAGTCTTTCTGCATCCCATAAACCCCGCAATCCCCTGAGATCTTTACGGACTGTACGCAGCCCAAAAACCAATGTTCTCGTAAAGGTTTTAGGAACTGCTCAAGATGGTGGGATCCCACAGATCGGCTGTTATTGTAAAAACTGCCAAAAGGCAAGGCAGGACTCACAGTTTTTACGCCTGCGGTCTTCACTGGCCATCTTTGACTTCAAAGAGAAGAAGGTTTTTATCGTCGACGCATCTCCGGATATCAGTCTCCAATACGACAGGGTTCACGAGCGGATGGAGCCCGTTCAATCCCACAAAAAAAATGCGCCGGACGGCATCCTCCTCACACACGCCCACATCGGCCACTACACAGGTCTGATGTTCTATGGATATGAAGCCCTGGCCGCGGACAAGCTCCCTGTCTATTGCTCCCGCCGGATGGGCGATTTTTTATCGAACAACGGCCCATGGAGTCAACTGGTCGAGTTTCAGAACATTTCCATTCATTCGCTCGAGCCGGACACACACATCTCTTTAACGCCCGAGATTTCAGTCACTCCTTTCAGTGTGCCTCACCGGGATGAATACTCGGACACACTGGGTTTTGTGATCGCAGGACAAAAGAAAAAGCTCCTCTATATTCCTGACATCCAGAGCTGGAAAGCATGGGACCGGGACATAAGAGAGGAGGTCGAAAGAGTTGATTTCGCCTTGCTGGATGGGACATTCTACGGCCCTGAGGAGCTTCCGGGGCGTGACCTCTCCCAGCTCGGGCACCCCCTTATCACCACGAGTTTGGATACACTCAAACAGGCTGCAAAAAAGGGGGAAACCCAAATATACTTCACTCATCTGAACCATTCCAACCTGGCTCTGGACCCAGATGGCGATGCCATAAAACACATCAATAGTGAGGGATTTGGGCTGGCTCAAGAAGGGATGGAGTTATCTCTTTAGCCTCTTTTGAAGCTCAGAGGCAGGAATCGCCCCTTCTCTGAGAATCCGGGGTTCTGGGGAAGTGAGGTCGATCACGGTCGAGGGACGACCTCCCTTTGTTTTTCCTCCATCGACGATACAATCCACTTTGCCCGCAAATGTGTCGAAAACTTTCTTGGGATCTGAGAGCTCCTCCTCTCCGGAAATATTGGCGCTCGTAGCCGTGATGGGGAATCCTGCATTTTTCACAAGCTCCCTCAATCCCGCATGCGCAGGGAGACGGACACCGATGGATTTCGTCGCTCCAAGAAGCTCCTCAGGGAGAAGAGGGTTGGCCGGGAAAATAAGGGTCAAAGGCCCCGGCCAATACTGCCTGATGAACGGCTCTGCAGCAGGGGGGATCTCTCTAGCCACAAAGTCCAGCATACTCCTGTCAGAGATCACAACAGGAAGAGGCTTTGTTCTGTCCCGTTTCTTCAACGCAAATATTTTTTTTACAGCTTCAGCGGAGAAGCAGTTGGCACCTAATCCATAAAATGTCTCTGTCGGATACACAATCAAGCCATTTTTTTTCAAAACAGACACGATCGTGTTCAGTTCATTGACAGGGTATTTCTCAGTTTCGATCTTGATGACTTGCGTGTTCATCGGTTTCCTCGAACACAGTATATCGCATGACAGAGTGCGAATGTAGCAAAATTTCGAAGCATCTCAAAACCGTGATTAATAATGTCCCGAATGTTCCAATTGGTGATTTCGAAAACGAAATTCCGCCGAAGTTTCCCCAGCGAGGAAACTTCGCTCGGATCCGGGATTCCCTCACATCTCCCCTCGGGAGATGTGCCATGCCCGTCCATCTCTTCTCACGGTTTTCTCCACCACACAATTGGAACACTTAATAGCGCAATGTGAATTCACGCCATCACGGTTTCGAAGATACTTACTCAAAATATTAAAGTGTTGACTATAGCCAGTATCTATTCTATAAAAGTAACTCGGCCCATGAAGATGGGCTTTTATGAATAATTCAGCTTAAGAAGTGGACAGTTGACCTAAATAAGGAACAAAAGGAGCTCGGGCTTCCCCCTGGAACAGGGAGTTCCGCTTTTTGGCATAGATTTTGCAGAAGATCGAGAGAGAGGAGTAAAAAATGAAGAAATATT
>JBATYS010000095.1:0-2730 GCA_049674205.1 Candidatus Aminicenantaceae bacterium | reverse complement strand
TTTTATGAATAATTCAGGATTGAGAGATGGCATATCTGATTGATGGAAACAACTTCATTGGGCATACTTCTTCTTATGAACTGCGAGACCCCCGGAGCCAATACAGCCTTGTCGCTAAATTGTTAATATTTAACAAGATACAAAAGGTAAAAATCATCCTCGTGTTTGATGGGCGACCGGATCCAGAGATCACGGATCAAAATTTTCCTGATAGATCCCTGACTGTCCTCTATCCTGACATTGGAAAAAATGCAGACGGGATCATCAAGGAGATCATCTCCAAAAGAGCCAGGGAACGCCGATTCTATGTCGTGAGCTCGGACAGAGAGATCAAGGACTGCGCAAGAAAAAACGGTATCAAACCGCTGTCCTGCGAGGAGTTCAATAAGCAGCTCAAGGTTGTGCTCAAAGAAAACAAGGAACTGAAGGAGATGGAGAAGGAAGCGCGTTTTCCCTCTCCACTCGAGATAAACCATTGGGTCGACATATTTAGAAAAAAGAGATGAAAAATATTGCCATAATCGGAGCGGGACGCCTTGGGGCTTCATTAGGATATGCTCTGTCCAAAAAAGGAGTCACGATCAAGGCCCTCTCCTGCCGATCGATAGCTTCTGCTGAAGAAAGCCGGCAAAAGATCGGCCAGGGCACCGCGTCCACAGACAATGTCCGAACTGCTGACCAGGGAGAGATCGTCTTCCTTATTGTACCAGATGATGAGATCGAACGTGTCGTCCAAGAACTCGCATCTTCACTTTTAAATTGGGAGGGAAAAGTCGTTTTCCACTGTAGTGGCCTGTTAACCTCCAGCGTCCTCAATCCACTCCAATCAAAAGGGGCTCATACAGGCTCTATCCATCCCTGTTTTTCCTTTCCTAAAAAACAGAGCCGGCATGACCTCTTCCAGGACATCTATTTCGCCCTTGAAGGAGACGATTTTGCTGTGGCTCATGCCAAAGACATCGTTTGCACAATCGGAGGTTTACACTTTATGATCCGCACCGAAGACAAGGCCTGCTATCATACGGCATGCAGTATGGCATCCAACATGAGTGTTGCGCTCCTTTATACGGCCGTTTCTCTTCTCAGCAAATGCGGAATCGAGCAGGACCAGGCGAAAAAAGTCCTTTGTCCCCTCCTTGAAGGAACTTTACATAATGTAAATAAAATTGACATTCTGGATGCATTAACAGGGCCCGTTGCCAGGGGCGATCTGACTACGATCAGGAAACATTTGCAGGAATTAGAAAAATTCCCCTCAGCACACCGGATATACATCGACCTGGCAAAACAAGCCCTGGAAATGGGAAAACGCGGCAACAAAACTCCGAAAGAAAAGATCAGCGAGATGGAGGCACTGCTGGAACGTGAATGACCTCTTCCTTGAGGTCGATGTCAAATTCTTCTTTGACCCTCCTCTTGAGCTCAGATGCTAAATGGAGCACATCTTTAGCCCCGGCATTGCCACAGTTGATGATGAAGTTGGCGTGTCCCTCATAAACCATGGCATCGCCTTCCCTCAATCCCTTAGCCCCAACGCGGTCCAGGAGCTTGGCAGCGGGGACTTTTTTTCCATTCGGAAAGACAGGATTTTGAAAATAACTACCCGCACATGCAACATCCCAGGGAGGGTGTCTCTTCTTTCTGCGCTCCATGTAATCTGCGATGTTCGCATCTATGCGGAATCTTTTCCGCTCTTCGATCCGTAAAATCACTTCCAAAACGACATCAGGCCTCTTTTTGAGCGAACTATAACGGTAATCAAAGGAAAAATACTCTCTGTGTTTCCTGACTTCTCTGTTTGTTTCATCAAAAAGCACAGCCTCAACCACGCGGTCACCGATCTCCTCATTAAAAGCGCCGGCATTTCCATACACGGCGCCGCCGACAGTTCCGGGAATTCCAGCCATAAATTCCAGACCTCCCGACTCGTTTTCGGCACACCACTCGAGCACATCCTTCAACGAGCTCCCAGACGCACACCGGATGAGCTCTTTATCCTGCCGCTCGACCTCTTCTATTTGGTTTTTGATGACAAGTCCCCGGAATCCTTCATCCGCAAACAACAGATTGTACCCGCCACCCATGATTGTGTGATACATAGAAAACTCACGAGCGAGTGTTATGGCTTTTTTTAGATCGTGAGGAGATCGCGCACAAAAAAAATAATCGGCTTCGCCGCCAATCCTAAAATGGGAATAATCGGAAAGTCGAATGGAAAAATTGAGAGGTCGCCCTACTGTATTTTGAAACATTTCAGGAAAATCTCTCTTCCCGTTTTTCATGTTGCCATTCTATCCTATATGGCCTCAAAAGTCTAAATTCAGCCGCCCCAGGCAAAATATAGAAGACCATAAGGATGTGTTATAAATCCAATAATTTGGACTCTAGCATAAAATCGTAAAAAACTTTACGAAAACACACTTAATGACACAAAACGGACGCAAAAACACTGAAAAGTGATATGTACACTATTTATTTTTCTAAGCGGAAAACAAATCCTTTTGTAAACCGATTCCTATAGCACTATTCAATCTTCTTTACAGATGAAGTGGGGAGATTAGACCTACTGCATGTAGGCTATATAATTTTGGAAACGACTTAGCGATTTTGACAAATGAAACGTAATGAGATGGTTCACTTTAAATATGGCACAGTTTTTGCTGCTATCGAGAATATGTGAAAAGCGATTGCTTTTTGTCTTTGATTTATGCTAATATTTCGCTTTCCCTT
>JBATYS010000094.1:0-2156 GCA_049674205.1 Candidatus Aminicenantaceae bacterium | reverse complement strand
AATGCGTAGAATCCATTTTCTGTCTCGTTATTTGCATAATAATTTCACTTAAAACCTATAAGCAATGCCTAACTGGAATTGAAATCCAGATAAATCGAGATTGAAATCTCTATACTTGCTTATGGCCCCTTCCTCCCAATAATTGCTGGGATATTCGTAAGTCAATTCTCCCCAATCTCTGGATACTGTGTTTTGTTTAACCCCCCATTCTCCCTCCCATGTGTCCTCCAGGAATGCAGTACGTTCAATCCCAGGACCGGAAAGGTTTTTTATCTTTTGATAGGCATAACTGGTTTCAAAAAAAGGAGCAAACTTCCCGACGGTTATTGATATTCTGAGCCCTCCCTCCAGGGAAAAACCGGTGCCTTTTCCGATCTCTTCGAGATACCTATTCGAGGATCTATCGATAAGATTCCCCTCGTCGGAATACCATTCTTCGGTGTAGTCATAACCTAGGGTGCATCTGCCAATGAGAGGCCCTCCTTCCAGAAAGCCCCCTGCTGATAGCTGCCCTTTTAGAGGCGTTTGGAAATGGATTCCGATCGAGGGAATATATCCACGGACAGAAAGGAAAAAAGGATCATAAACGATCCGGTATTGATACTCACCATAATCGTAGGGAAAAGCCCATGCGCTAGAGACTTCACGGTTGTGTTCTCTCGACAATCGTTTAATTCCCAAAGAAATTCCGACGTGATCGTTGAATGCGAACTTGAGCCGAATGCCAAATAGAAGAGCGGTTTTTATGCTGGGGATATTTTCACTTGTTATCTTTGTGTATAAAAAATCGCTGTTCTGTGATGCCCTGTAATCAAAAAAGTCGTCGTTGTAGAATTTGTCGGTCTTTTCGTTCATGTCCGACCAGAGGTTCAGGTCGGCCGGATTCATTGTGGATATTCCACCGTAGAGTTCGATCTCGAATTTCTTCCAGATCTTCTCACCCGAAAATGAGAAACAGGTAAGGCCCAAAACGAGAAAGATTCCCAATCCAGATTTTCTCATTTTAAGAAATCCCTTAAAGCGCTAATAAATTTTCCAAATAGCTGCCATCTCCTTTATTATATAGCCTGTTTCACTATATAATAATCAGCTTTAGTAAAGGAATTTTACATGAAATCAAATATTTTCTGCTGTTTTTGGCTAAAATGATAAAGAGCAAAAATTGTGCCATTTTGTAAGAACAAAACGCAATATGATTTTAAAACGTTCCAGATTTTCGGTAGGAAAAAGAATCTCTACGGCATTGTGAGTTGTGTGTGTGCGAGAAGGAGTTTGCCTTGAATAGGAACGTTGTGGGGGCAAGCGGATTCGCAGTGGCCGATGCATGTGCTACAGACGTCGGCGTTTGCTCCAGGGATTTTGGCATATTTGAGCATGGCCTCTTTCTCGCGGCCCTGGGCTGCAAAATAGTGGTGATACCGCATGATGGTGTTGACCGGAACTCCGTGAGGGCAGTGGGGTTCGCATTCGCCACAGGCGTGACGGCAGTAAAGTTCCCCACATCCTTGTCGATAGGCATCCAGCTTGGCTTGGTCGGGCTTGGTTAGCTTAGTCCCTGAGAGATGGAGAAAACCTTCCATTTCTTCATACGTTTTCGCTAAACAACAAACAGTGCTGACGTCCGGATTGCCCAGAACAAACTTCACGGCTGCCACTTTGATCTCATTCGGGTCCTGGAGGTTGTATTTCTTGAGGAATCCTTGGGCTCGTTCTAACTTATCTTCGTATCGCTTCACTCCTTCGAAATAGAGCGGGTCGATCTTTTTGCCTTCTTTTTCCATTCGTTCGATGCTAGATTTCATGGAGTGATAGAGAGCCATGGGCGTAGTTTTCATCAAAGCTGTGCCAATATTTTTTTTACGGGCTGCTTTTAGTACTTCCTCAGCCTGATCCATCTGGAGAAAATTATAGGCCAGGAGGAACACATCAAAACGGCCGTCCTCAACGGCGGCCAAAAGCACCTTCTCCATAGTTTCTTCTGGATCTTGGAACCAGAAAGATCCGTGGTTGGACACGCCCACATGATGGATTTTCCCTTCGGCTTTGAGTTCGTCCATAGCGGCATGAAATCCTTCGGTGCTCAAGGACCCGACCGTTTCGGCACTGTGCATCATCAGGCAATCGACATATTCCATGTCGAGCTCTTCGATACACTT
>JBATYS010000093.1:0-4803 GCA_049674205.1 Candidatus Aminicenantaceae bacterium | reverse complement strand
GCTTGTCTTCTGTTTGGGGAGGAAGGGGCTGGCCGTTAAACAGTATTCCCTCCGGAGTCAGAGAGATGGACAACATCTCTGTTTTATCTTCGAGAAAAGGTTCCAGATGATTCATGAATTGACTCAGTGAATTCGTGACGTTCTCGTTCTCTTTGGGATAGAGACGGAGATTCTGCATAGTGGAGCGGAAGGCGCGTGCGATCAAAACAGCCGTGGCCAGGTCGTTTTCGTCAAGAGGAGACTCTTTCCCCATCGATGTGGTGAGGATCCTCTTTTGGAGCATTTTTCTTGTGCCCTTGGAGATGTAGACGGCGTCCATCTGATTCTTTAATTCGGCGATCAATTCAGCGGCCTTTTCAAGCTCGCCGGCATTGTGGAAATGGTATGCAAGTTTACCCACGATCCGTTCGGGTGACTCGGTTGAATATTCCTGCTCGAGTTTTGCTGCCAACTGATGGTTCTTGCGGCGCTCCTCGTCATCCATGAGAGAATATAGGACAGCGCGACTCATCCGGTGGGCAAAGGTGTATTCCTCGGGATTCGGCGTTTCTTCGATGATAAGGTTTCTCTGTGCATCGCTGAGAGCGCTGAGGACCTGCTGATGCTTGAGTTTTGAGATCCCTGCAAGAAGACGGGGGTTGATCTTTTCTCCGAGTATGGATGCCAGCTTGAGGACTGTTACGGCCTCCTTGCTCATCCACATCAGCCTTTCTTTGATCATTGCTTTGAGGCCTATGGGAATGTCTTCGGGTTTTATGCCGGATAGGTTCCACTTGCCGTTTTTTGTGAAAATCTTGCCGTTTTGGAGGAGGAAGCTCAGGGTTTCCAGGATAAAAAGCGGATTTCCGGCTGAGTTTTGCAGCAAAATTTCAGCCGATTCCTTCGCAAGTTTCTTGCCATCGAACAGTTTGGCTACAAGTTGTTGAATGTGATCTGCTCGCAAAGCGTCCAGTGGGAATTTTGTGACCATGCCCCTGGCCGACAATTCTGGCATCGATTCGCTGAGGAGAAGCAGTTTTTCCTCACTGGTGGTTAAGACAGGACTGAAAATCGATGATACAAAGTGCAAGTCCGCGCCTTCTTCCTGGCTGAATTGAGAGTCGAAAAACTGTAACGATGGAGGATCGATCTGATCGATGTCGTCGAGGATCACAGCTCCATCGCCCATTTCACGGAGGATGAACACCGCCTGGGTGAGAGCTTCGAAGAGTGCTACGTTATCCGCTGAGTCTCCTTCCTTTGTTGTTTTGACTTCTTTGGAAAACCAGTGAGGAAGATAGGGTTTGAGGATGACCTTGTAATCGTCTTTGAGCTTGGAGAACACCTGGTCGGAGATCACAGGTCGTTGCTCGAAGAGATTCCCTAATGCTGCAAATACCGCACCGTACATCTCGTTCTGCCAGAATGGGTATCCTTTGGCATACAGGGTGAATGTCAGTTTCTTCTGCGCGATCTCATCGGCAAATCTCATGAGTCTCGTTTTTCCGGATCCTTCATCACCGAGAAGTACAGGAAAGACTTTGGGATCTCCTTCTTCGGAGAGATGTTTCTCCAAAAATCCGATCAAGTCATCGCGACCCACGATATAAGGAGCCTGCAGGATTGAGTTGAGCTTAGATGGGGTGATAGTTTCCCTGTATCCGGCGTGACAACGACCTCTCCTTTGCCCATTTCTTTAGCCACATAGAGAGCCTCATCTGCTTTTTCGAAAAGTGTTTTCCAGGATTTGCCATCCTCAGGGAATATGGAAATCCCAATACTGCAACCCATGCTGATCCTTTTCTCTTTATATTTAAGAGGGGATGTTCTTACGCTATTCTGGATCTCTAGGGCGAATATCTTTGCGTCCGGCTTTACCATCTTGGGCATGAGGAGTACGAATTCATCGCCTGCATAACGCATGGCCATCCCTTTGTCTTTCGTTTTTTGCTCGATGATCTTTGTGAAATGGACCAGCGCTTTGTCACCTGTCAGGTGTCCGTGGTTGTCATTGATGAGTTTAAAATCATCCAGATCGCATACAAAGAGGGCGGCACTTTGCTTCTCTTCCTTGGCGGCATCGAGGTATTGGGGAAGGTATTCCCGCATGTATCGCAGGTTGTTGAGACGAGTCAGTTCGTCGATGTAGGCAAGGGCCTGGAGTTTTTCCTTGCTAAGCTTTGTGCTCATGCTCTTTTAGACAAGTTCATCCGCCAGGAGAGTGGTTGTCGACCTCCACATGCTCTTTTCCCTTGCAAGGCCTCTATCTTACACCCCACCTAATTTTTACACACTCCAAAACTTGTGTCAACAATATTTCTAAAAAGGGGGACGGGCCTCACTAACTTACTTATTCTAAAACATTTACATCATTTTCAGCCCCTAAAAATCGCCTTAGAAGCGTGATTTCAGCCCCAAAATTGGCTCTCTAAGAAATAGGCCACCTTGTGAATTTCCTTTGGGTTCCTTACATGAGGTTTTTTGGGGGCAAAATCAGCTTTCTAAGGAATTAAATTGGGTTGAAATATGAGATAAACATATTAATATCAGCAAGTTGCTGTGGCCCGTCCCCAATATAAATTATAGAAGTTCTCATTGACTCTTGGTCCGTAAATTGATATCTTCTTGGAGGAGATATGGGGAGACATGAGTGTAAAATGTCCTGCTTGCGATACATATAATACTCAAGACTCGCAGTTCTGCAAAAACTGCGCAGCCCCTCTCGCATCTGCAGAGGATGCTGAGATCACCCGCACCAAAACTCTGGAAGTCACCCTGGAAGAACTAACCAGCGGCTCCACCTTCGCAAACAGGTATCAGATCATCGAAGAACTCGGCAAAGGAGGGATGGGTAAAGTTTACAGAGCCCTGGATAAAAAGCTGAATGAAGAAGTGGCCCTCAAGCTGGTTAAGCCAGAGATAGCCTCGGATGAGAAAACTGTAGAACGATTCAGGAATGAATTGCGATTGGCTCGCAAGATCAGCCATAGAAACGTGGGCCGCATGTACGAACTCATGGAGTATATGGGAGTTCACTACATCACAATGGAGTATGTCCCCGGCCAAGACCTGCGAAGTTTGATACGCCAGACGGGAAAACTCACTACAGAAACGGCCCTCTCCATAGCCAAAGAGGTCTGCGAAGGCCTGTCCGAAGCACACAGGCTGGGGGTTGTTCACAGGGATTTAAAGCCCAGCAATATTTTGGTCGATAGACAAGGTGATGCTAAGATCATGGATTTCGGTATCGCCCGCTCACTCAAATCTAAAGGCATCACCGGTACACGTCATATGATCGGGACGCCCGAATACATGTCTCCTGAACAGGTCGATGCCGACGACGATATCGACCAACGCTCAGACATCTATTCATTGGGCGTGATCCTCTACGAGATGTTAACAGGCAGGGTCCCATTTGGTGGCGATACACCCTTGAGTGTTGCTTACAAACACAAGAATAAAAAACCTCCCAATCCCAGAGAGTTTAATGCCCAGATCACAGACGAATTGAGTGTCCTTGTTCTGAAATGTCTTGAGAAAGACAAGGAGGCGAGATACCAAAGTGCAGGAGAGGTTCGGTCTCTGCTGGAAGGGATTGAGAAAGGCCTGCTTATTTCTGTGATCATCTCTCCACAAAAAAAGCCCCTGACCTCCAAAGAAATAACAGTGCAGTTCAGGTTTAAGAGGTTTTTTATTCCCATTGCACTCATTATCCTATTAACCATAGGTGCAATCGCTGTATGGCAGCTTTTTCTGAAAAAGTCAGCGGCATCACTTTCTTCCCGTAAACCCATTATTGCCGTTCTTCCATTTTCTGATCTTAGCCCTCAGAAAGATCAAGCATACTTTTGTGATGGCATGACCGATGAGATCATCACGAAGTTATCGCGCCTTCAGGAATGGAAGGTGATGAATAAAACATCAGTGATGCAGTACAAAAACACAGATAAAAACATCAAAGACATCGGTCGTGAACTTGGTGTGACGTCCATCCTCGAAGGCAGCATCCGGAAAGAAGAAGATAATATTCGTATAACTGCACAGCTTATCAGTGTGGAAGATGGTTTTCATCTCTGGTCTGAGATTTACGACAGGAAACTCGAAAGGATATTTGCCATACAGAATGATATTGCAGAGAACATCGTGGACGCCTTAAAACAAAAGCTTACTCCTGAGGAAAAGCAGCGCCTCCAGAAGAAGACGACGGAAAACATTGAAGCCTATAACTTGTACTTACAAGGACGCTATTACTGGGGCCAAAGGACAAGGGAGGCAATGCCCAAGAGCGTTGAGCAGTTCCACAAGGCCATCGAAATCGATCCAAACTATGCATTGGCCTACAGCGGCTTGGCCGACTGCTACATTGCAGGTGGGGGGAGGCATTTAGATCTTTCGGCCGAGGAAGCCTATGCGAAAGCAAGGGAAGCGGCACAGAAAGCCCTGGAACTCGATGAAACTTTAGCTGAGGCGCACAACTCCCTAGCAGGTGTTTTGACATCATATTTTTGGTTTTGGGAGCGTGCAGAGAATGAATTCATAAGAGCCATAGAGCTCAATCCCAGCTATGCAACGGCGCGCATCTGGTATGCAGAGCATTTGTATTCTATAGGACGGCATGATGTCTCTATCCAGCAGGCCAGACTGGCATTAGAGCTCGATCCGCTTTCGTCTATGATAAGCACAGCTCTCGGAGTCTCTCTTTATTTTGGAGGGGAATATGACCAAGCCATACAACAATATCAGCGTACACTGACGGTCACCCCCAATTTTCAAAGAGCGATCTATTGGCTGGGATTTGGTTATATAAAAAAAGAAATGTATCGT
>JBATYS010000092.1:0-2186 GCA_049674205.1 Candidatus Aminicenantaceae bacterium | reverse complement strand
TTCACCAACGATGGAAAACCCAGAGAAAAAATGATCGCACTTCTCAAACAAGCGACCAAAGACAGAGTGTCATTTCTTCAAATTATCCGGGACCTCTGGAAGATCAAGGGAGCTCTATGAGCAACATCAAAATCGAGGACAAGCTGGCCGTAAACAAATTTGACGTCGATGAGGATGTACATATCCGGCTTCACGAAAAAAAGTGCGAAGAATGTGAAGACCATCCTTGTTTGTACATATGTCCGGCCGAGTGTTTCAAATGGGCCGAAGATCACATCACCTTTTCTTTTGAAGGCTGCTTGGAGTGCGGCAGTTGCCGGATCATATGCGACAGCGATGCGATAGACTGGACTTTACCGAGAGGCGGATTCGGGATATGCTATCAGTACGGATGAACTCATCTCTATCCACCCTTGAGACCTTTAAGTTTATGATATATATTAACAAGTTCTCCCTTATAAGAGTTAACAACCGTTAAAATACAGAAAGGCCAATTTTGTCCGATAAGATGAACATCGTTGTCTGCATCAAGAAAATCCCGGACCCGGAGATCCCGCCGGCAAAGTTCAAACTGGATACAGAAGCCAAACGGGTGCTTCCTCCTGAGGGAATTCCACCTGTGATCAATCCCTATGATGAACAGGCTGTTGAACTGGCATTACGCATCAAGGAAAAGAGCGGCGGCAAAGTGATTGGCCTAACCATCGATGATGAGGCATCTCCCACAGTTGTCAAACATGCCCTTTCCATGGGAGCGGATGAAGGATATGTCCTCACCGATGCAACATTTTTGGGATCGGACAGCCTCTCAATTGCCTATATTTTAGCCCAGGCTATAAAAAAAATCGGAGACGTGGACCTCGTTCTCTGCGGAAGACAAGCTGCGGATTGGGATGATGGAGTTGTGGGATCGCTCCTTGCTGAAACACTCAAATATCCGCTCGTGACATTGGCCAGCTCCATCGAAGTCTCCGGGGAAACGTTAAAAGTGAGTCGTGTGCTGTTAGATGGATATCAGGAATTCGCCGTCCCCAAACCGGCCGTCGTCACAGTCAGTAGTGAAGTTGGCAAATCCCGGCTGCCCTCAGGATGGGGCATCATCTCGGCATCACGAAAGGAAGTCCCTGTGTGGGATGCCTCCGCCATCGATGCAGACCCGATCCGCATCGGAGGCGGTGCAGCGCGAAAAGAGCTTGTGAAGCTCTATGTCCCTGCAAGGGAACGCCAGTGTGAAATCGTCGAGGGAGAGACCATAGTGGAAGCGGCGGAAAAATTGGCGGAAAAATTGTTAAAAACAGGATTGATATGAATCAAAATAGCGAAATCTCAAAATATGAAGATGTTCTGATCTGCGGAGAGGTGAATCACTCAAAAATATCCACTGTGACCACAGAGCTCTTGCGAACGGGAAGAGAGCTCGCCGATAGACTCGGCAAGTCCCTTCATGTCCTCCTTGTTGGGAAAGATATTGAGGAGGCTTCTTCTGAGGCGATTGCACTCGGCGCAGATAAGGTCCATCTGGCCTCGGGTGCTCCTTTTGAAGAGTCATTGCCAGAATTTTACGTCCAGATCCTTACAAGATTGTGCGCAAAGCTCGAGCCACGGATCGTCCTCTTCGGCCAGACAGATATGGGAAGGGACATCGCCCCCAGGTTGGCAGGAAGGCTAGATGTTCCCGTCTTTTTAGATTGTGTCAAACTGGACATCGACCTCGATTCTCAATCTATCCTCCTGACCAAGCCTGTTTATGGAGGGAATGCCATGGCCGAGTGGAAAGCGCACGACCAAAATACACAAATCGCAACCATGCGCCCGCGAGTGACTGAGCCCGCAGAATCCGACGACTCACGGCAGGGGGAAATCCTTCCAGTCCTAGAGATTCTGGATGAGCCGAGTATAAAGGTAAAACTCCTGCGCACTGTCAAGGAAGAGAGCAAGGGAATCCTCCTGGAAGATGCCAAAGTGGTCGTTGCCGGCGGAGGGGGCATCGGAGGCAAGGAGGGATTCTGGCTCATCGAAGAACTCGCCCATACGCTCCGGGGCGCCATCGGTATCAGTCGCGTTCCCTGCGATGAGGGATGGATGCCCAAAAATCTGGAGATCGGACAGACGGGTCATATGGTGAGACCGGATGTGTACATCACCGTCGGAATATCCGGAGCCCCACAGCACCTCGCAGGATGCTC
>JBATYS010000091.1:0-3444 GCA_049674205.1 Candidatus Aminicenantaceae bacterium | reverse complement strand
TTGGTGAGCTCATCAATAAATTCGAATGCTTGTCCTGGATCGTCGAATGTGAGCAAAAGAGCCCCGTTGTGGCCGGGTTTGGGCCGGACACGTAGCGTGATTTCTGTGAGGATACCGAACTGTCCCTCTGTTCCAAACAGGTCTTTTAGGGATTCGTCTTTGGAGTTAAGCTCGTCTATAGAGCCGTCTGGTCTGGCGATACGGACAGCGATAACAGATTCGTGGACGCTCCCATATGCATAACTGTCCAATCCCATCCCACCTGTGGAGATCCATCCGGCTACAGTGGAAAACCGGCTGGTGGGAGTTGTTTGAGGAACCAAGCCATAGGGTTCAAGATGAGTTGCCACATCTGCCCAACGAGCGCCTGGTTGCACGCGAACAGTTTTGATTTTTGGGTCGACTTCAAGAACGGCCATCATCGGAGAAAGATCCATCACGACTCCATTCCGGGTGGGGACAGCCCCGCCAAAAGCGAATGAGCTTGATCCTCTCGGGAAAACGGCCAATTTTTTGGAGTTGCAGTATGTGAGAATTGAAGAGATGTCCTTCTCAGTTCTTGGCTGGACCACAAGAGAGGGTGTTGTGCGGTGGAGAATTTTTTCCATCAATGCTGGGACACGAGCCAGGTCCCTGCTGTAATTCCTCCGCTCAAAATAGTTTATGGCCACACGGCAATTTTCGCTGATATGCGGGCGAAGGTCTTGTGCCAGAGACTCAATCTGCTGCCTCCGCACAGGAGTGTCCTTGTCTGTTATATACTTCCACAGCAGCTCAAACCGGCGCTGCGGAGATTTGAAAAGAATATAGGAGAGCAACCGCCGTGTTTCACGGAAACTTAAGGAAGGGGATTCCTGCATGAGAAGATCCCCCACACGAGGTGCGGGCTCAATGCCGTATGTTCGCTTTCTCCGGCTCGCTGTTTTACGAGCGCGTTCCATTAAATATTCTTTCCAGCTCATCTCACCATTTCTCCAAGTCAAAACCTCAGCTTTGTGATTGTTTTGTTCTTACATGCCTTACAGTTTTTGTCTTTCTCCTTCCGCATATTTTGTTTAACGCGAATAGTTATGAAATATAGTATAAAATATTATATATGTCAAGAAATCATTGGTACAATATTGACAAATGTATGATATTATCATACAATTCCTTACAATTGAAAGGAGGTAATATGGTTGATGATGCGGGAAAAAAGATCATAAGAGCCCTCAATCAGAATTCGAGAAAGAGCTTTCGGGAAATTGCCAAGGATATCGGGATATCCGCCCCAGCGGTTATAGATAAAGTTAAAAAACTCGAAGAGGCGGGTGCCATTAAGGGATACATCCCTGTCCTTGATTCGAAGTATTTCGGGTATGACTTGACAGCAATTATCGCTATTCGCATTTCCAATGGCAAGCTTATCCAAACTCAAGAAAAGATAGCTGAAGATCCCCATGTGTTCGCGATCTACGATGTAACTGGAGAGTGGGATTCATTCGTGTGTGCTCGTTTTAAAGATAGGGAGGACTTGAACACATTTATCAAGTATATCCTTAATCAAAAACATGTGGAACGAACGATCACCCACATCGTGCTGAATGTGGTTAAGGACGAGCGAAGGCTGCTTATATAAAAATATGGGGACAGCATACGTAATTCCATATCAGCGTATGTTCAGAAGTGTTATACTGACTTCAGAATAAAGTATGCTGTCCCCTGAATTTAAAATAGAAAACCGATAGAGAGAATAACTTTACTGGATATATAGAAGTGTGAACGAGAGAAGTCCCAAAGGCATCTACAGGAGCAGAATTGAACAGTACAAGTCCAAGATAAAAAATATTAAGAACTTAGAAACAGCCCTCTCCCTGACAAAACTGGCACTAGCCATAGGTTTTATCATCGTGTTTTATCTGGCAGCCATGTCCTATACACCAATCCATTTAATCAGGCTCATCGCGCTTGCAGTCGTTTTTACCTTTATTGCCATTATCCATGAAAACTTTATTAAAAAGAGAACCTCCATCCAAACTCTTCAATCCATAAACGAAGATGAGATTCATTCTCTCAACCATGAATTTCCTGATGATAACTTTGGCGAGCTGTTCCAGGATCAAGATCATCCCTACAGCTATGACCTGGATTTTTTTGTTAAGAGGGGTGTTTTCCACTTTATCAACCGGGCAAAAACCGGAATGGGATGGCGATGCCTCGCAGAGTGGTTGGGAGATCTCCTTTCCAAAACCGACACAGCACAGATAAAAGAAAGACAAAAAGCTGTATCTGAATTAAGCGAGAAGATCGACCTCAGACAGAATGTCCAAACGCACGGCAGTTCGGTCGACCATTCACTGGAAAGACTGAAGGCCATAACAGACCTCATAAACGAACCTCTCTTTATACTCCCAAGGAAGAAATTGATTCTTTTTATTCATATAATGCCTTTAATCACTTTGGGATTTATCGGGCTTATTTTCGCTGGCTTCCCATGGCCGGTCATTTTTTTGCCAGTAACCGTCCAATTCATTCTCAACAGACAAATACGTGATAAATTGACGCGAATGTACCTGATGGCAACGAGTAATTCACGCATCCTGAGAAATTACTCCCAGATTATCGCTGATATCGAAAAGGCAGATTTCTCCAGTGAAATGCTGAACGGAATCAAAAAAAGTCTTTTTACAAACGAAAGGTCTTCATCTTTTTTTATCTCCAAGTTATCGTCCCTTGTTGGATATTTAGAACTCCGGCGGAATGGGTTCTTTCACCCCATATTCAATAATCTTTTCTTCTGGGATCTCCACTGGACCTACAGGATCGAGAAATGGAAAGTCAAAATTGCCCCACATGTGCCAGGCTGGTTTGACGCGATCGGCCGTTTCGAAGCTCTCTCCAGCTTTGCCAGCCTGTATTTCAATCATCCCAGATGGGCCATGCCGGAAATGAGCACGTCGGAATTTACGTTTAAGGCACAAAATCTTGGACATATCTTAATCCCTGAGGACAAGAGAGTCTGTAATGACATAAACATGGATGGCAAGAGCAAAATTTGGGTCATCACCGGGCCGAACATGTCTGGAAAAAGTACTCTTCTCAAAACTGTCGGCGTAAATATGGTGCTGGCGCTGGCAGGTGCTCCTGTGTGTGCGGATGCATGTGTGATATCCCCCGCGAAGCTGTATACGAACCTAAAAGTCAATGATTCTTTGGACAAAAATCTCTCGCTCTTTTACGCCGAGCTTCAACGGCTCAAAATGGTTGTTGATGGGGTCGCTAAGCACGAGACGGTCTTTTTTCTACTCGATGAGATGCTAAAGGGAACAAATGCTCTCGATCGCCAGGCAGGTGCCCTTGCCTTGCTCAGACAGCTCTGTACAAGTGAATCCAACGGTTTTGTTGCCACACACGACCTTGAATTAACCAAGCTGGAAGAGGAATTTCCTGAAAAGATCAAAAACT
>JBATYS010000090.1:0-3590 GCA_049674205.1 Candidatus Aminicenantaceae bacterium | reverse complement strand
ATCCGGGCTTCCCTCACATCTCCCCTTGGGAGATGTACCATGCCCGTCCATCCCTCCTCACGGTTTTTTCCATCACACAATCTGATCACTCAATAATGCGACTTGTTTTTATACGATCACAGATTTGGAAATGCTACCTTATCGGATCGATCAGTAGACTGTGCGGTTTGAAATTGGATATAATATCTTCTCTGTGTAAGAGACAAACGAGTGTTTGCTTGCATGAATTAAAATCCATTCTGACAAGAGGAGAAGGGATCAATGAAATGGGATAGATACACTGTTTTTTCCCAGGAAGCCTTTCAGCTGGCCCAGCAAAAAGCTGAAGAACTGGGACACCAAGAGTTAAGGCCCGAACATCTCCTCTTTGCTTTTCTCGAGCAAGAGGAGAATATCGTCAATTCTATTCTAGCAAAGATCGGGATCAGCCCCCAAAAAATTATTGAGGAGTTGAAAGATGTCTTGGCCAAGATGCCCAAGGTCGATGGTGGGGGAGAGGTCTACTTGTCCTCTGCTCTCCGTCAGATCATGAACACGGCTCAGAAAGAAGCTCATAAGCTAAAAGATGACTATATTTCGACTGAACATCTGTTTCTTGCGCTCATTAAAGAAGGAACCAGTGATGCCAGTCGGATCCTCAAAGCAAACGGAGTGACTGAAGATTATTTTCTCAAGGCGTTGATGAACATCAGAGGAAGTCAACGGGTGACCGACCCGCAGCCAGAGGGAAAATACCAGGTATTGGAGAAGTATGCCCTTGATATGACAGAACTAGCAAGACAGGGGAAGATGGATCCAGTCATCGGACGAGAGGACGAGATTAGACGTGTCATTCAAATCCTATCGCGCCGGACCAAAAACAATCCTGTTTTGATCGGGGAAGCCGGTGTGGGCAAAACAGCCATTGTCGAAGGTCTAGCTCAGCGTATCGCAAATGGCGATGTTCCCCTTTCGATCAAGGACAAAAAGGTGGTTGCTCTTGACATAGGAGCATTGATCGCTGGTGCTAAGTTTCGCGGAGAATTTGAAGATCGCCTCAAGGCTGTCCTCAAAGAGGTCAAAGAGGCTGAAGGAGAGATCATTCTTTTTATCGATGAGCTCCACACAATCATCGGTGCTGGGGCTGCAGAAGGCGCCGTCGATGCTTCCAACATGCTCAAACCTCCATTAGCTCGGGGGGAGTTACGCTGTATCGGTGCGACCACTCTAAATGAATACAAAAAATACATCGAAAAGGATGCGGCTCTCGAAAGGAGGTTCCAGCAGACATATGTAGGGGAGCCCTCTGTTGAAGATACGATCTCCATCTTGCGAGGATTGAAGGAGAAATACGAGGTCCATCACGGTGTGGATATCAAGGATTCGGCTCTGGTGGCTGCGGCTACTCTGTCTAATCGGTATATCGCAGACCGCTATCTGCCCGATAAAGCGATCGATCTCATAGATGAAGCTGCTGCCCGCATCCGGATCGAGATCGACAGTATGCCCGAGGAAATCGATGAGCTTGAGCGGCGAATCATCCAGATCGAGATCGAAAAGCAAGCCTTGAAAAAAGAGAAGGACAAGAGTGCAAAAGAAAAACTGGAAAATTTGAACAAAGAATTGGCTGAGTTGAAAGAACAGAGTGATGCCCTCAAGGTGCGGTGGCAGGCAGAAAAGAAACTGATCGAGGACATGAACAAACTCAAAGAAAAGATCGACGCATTAAAGATAGAAGAACAGAACGCAGAAAGGCAGGGAGATCTCGGCAAGGTGGCTGAGATTCGGTATGGAAAACTCGTCGAAACGCAAAAGGAGCTGGATAAAGTCTCTGCCCAACTTGCAGAAATTCAAAAAAAGCAAAAAATGCTTAAAGAGGAAGTGGACGAGGAGGATGTGGCGGATGTTATCTCAAAATGGACAGGTATCCCTGTCTCAAAAATGCTGGAAGGTGAAGTGGAAAAACTCATCAAGATGGAAGAGAACTTAAAAAAGAGAGTGGTGGGGCAGGACCATGCTCTTGAAGCGGTGGCCAACACGATAAGGCGCGCAAGGGCAGGTATTCAAGATGCTTCCAGACCCTTGGGATCTTTTATTTTCCTGGGGCCGACGGGAGTGGGGAAGACCGAACTCGCACGCGCTCTTGCAGAGTTTCTTTTTGACGACGAGCGAGCCATGGTCAGACTCGACATGTCGGAATACATGGAAAAACACACGGTTTCTCGTCTCATCGGAGCACCTCCCGGTTATGTGGGCTATGAGGAGGGGGGACAGCTCACAGAAGCCATAAAACGACGACCTTATTCGATCGTGCTTTTGGACGAGATCGAGAAGGCTCATGCGGATGTCTTTAATATTCTACTCCAGATCCTGGATGCCGGGCGCTTGACGGATGGAAAAGGCAGAACTGTCGATTTCAAAAACACGATCATCATCATGACTTCGAATTTAGGGAGTGGGCTCATCAAAGAGTTCAGCCAGGATTTCGAAAGGATGGAGAGCGAAGTGAAGGCCATTATGGAAGAGCACTTCAGACCTGAATTTCTCAACCGTGTTGATGAAATCATCATATTCAAAGCGCTCTCAAAAGAGGTGATCCGTCAGATCTTGGATATACAGATCGATGAACTAAGGAAGCGTCTGGAGGGAAGAGGGATCGGCATCGATGTCGAGAAGGAGGCCAAGTCCGAGCTGGCCGAAAGGGGATACGATCCTGTTTATGGAGCCAGACCCCTTAAGCGCGTGCTCCAACGCGATGTGGAGAATCCTCTGGCTCTCAATATACTGGAAGGTAAGTATGTTGAGGGTGACACAGTGGTTGTGGATGTCACAGACAAGAAAGAACTCGTTTTTCGGAAGAAGTCAAAGGCAAATTCCCGATAGCCTTCCCATGCCAGCCTAGAGCCCTTCTCACGGTTTTGCAGATGCTTACATTCTTTCACAAAGAGTGGAAATATTGGATCGTCCGTGGTAGATTATTAAAGATCAAGAAGAGTTTTTTTGTCGAGAAGAGTCTAGACAAATCATATAGAGGAGTGAAAAGCATGGAAGAAGACGTGAAGAAAGCCATCGAAGAGATCAAACCCCATCTTCAAGCCGATGGAGGAGATGTCGAGTTGGTCGAAGTGACTGAGGACGGTGTGGTGAAAGTGCGTCTCTTGGGGGCCTGTGCAGGATGTCCCATGCGACAGATGACTTTGACCCATGGGATCACAAACTTCATCAAGAAGAAGGTACCGGCAGTCAAGGAAATCCAAGCTGTGGAATGAATCTCCTCTCTCACAATTTATCTTTTTTTCCCCCATATGAAAAGGGAAACATCAAGGATGTGAAAGTTCGCTTGTACGCGATACTTTTTGATTGACAAACTGGTTAAAATATTGTAAATAAAGGGAAAATTGAAGGAGGTCAGTATGAAGAAAACGAAAGTTCTTATTTCTGTTATCACATTCCTAGTCTTCTTGAGTTCGATGTCATTCGCCAACGGGCTGAACTTGAACGGTATCGGGCCAAGAGCGGTTGCTATGGGGGGCGCATTTGTTGGTTTAGCCGATGATTTCAGCGCAGTTTTCTGGAATCCTGCCGGGCTTGCCCACATCAAACAGAAGTAC
>JBATYS010000089.1:0-2155 GCA_049674205.1 Candidatus Aminicenantaceae bacterium | reverse complement strand
TGGCGTGTTTCCCGTGAGGGGGGAGCCGCTCAAAGGCTGACGACCGGAAAGGGATCGGAATTCAACCCGGTTTTCTCACCCGATGGCTCAACAATTGCTTTCACCGGTGAATACGACGGCAACGTGGATGTCTATACAGTCCCTGCTGATGGCGGGGTACCGAACCGACTGACTTGGCATCCATCCGCTGACATTATGCTGGGTTGGACTCCGGACGGAAAGGAGATCTTATTCACATCCGGCCGCACAGCATTCTCTAGATTCCGCGAGTTATTCACCGTAAGCAGAACCGGCGGCTTCCCCAAGAAATTGCCTCTGCCCATGGGATTCGAAGGCAGTTATTCACCAGATGGCAGCCACATCGCCTATGTCCCCATACGCCGGGCATTTTATGCTTGGAAGCGTTATCGGGGTGGAACGGCCACTCCTATATGGATCGCAAAGCTGGAAGATTCCAGCATCGAAAAACTACCGCGTGTAGATTCCAACGATTTTAATCCGATGTGGATCGGAGACAAGATTTACTTTCTCTCAGACAGGGATGGCCCTGTTACGCTTTACGCTTATGACGTCAAGACCAAAAATGTGAACCGCTTAGTGGATAATGAAGGAGTGGACCTCAAATCGGCCGGGGCATGGGAAGATGCCATTGTATTTGAAAAATTCGGTTCCATCCATCTTTATGATCTTGCCTCAGGCAATTCCCAAGAACTAACAGTGACCATCGCTGGCGATCTGCTCGAAGTCAGGGAGAGATTTGTCAATGTGGGGCGCAGCCTATCTTCGGCTAGCTTATCCCCCAATGCTGTCAGAGTCGCCTTTGAGGCCCGAGGGGATCTCATCACCGTTCCTGCAGAAAAAGGCAACTTCAGGAATCTTACAAACTCCTCCGACGTGATGGAACGCAACCCTGCCTGGTCTCCCGACGGAAAGAGCATCGCTTATTTTTCAGACGAATCCGGTGAATACATGCTCCACATCCGCCCTCAGAAAGGAATGGGAGAGGTCGTCAAAATTGCGCTGGATGACAAGCCTTCATTCTATTATTTCCCCCGCTGGTCACCCGACAGCAAAAAGATCGCCTTCACAGACTGTCATCTTAATCTCTTCTTTGTTGACCTCGCGGATAAAAAACGGATCAAGGTGGACAAGGCCCAGTTCTATATGGGTCAATACAATCTGATCCCCAACTGGTCACCGGATTCCAAATGGCTTGCCTATACCAAACGATTGGATAACTACTTAGGGGCAGTTTTTGTGTATTCCCTGGAAAAGGGAAAAAGCGCACAGATCACAGACGGGATGAGTGATGCCCGAAACCCGGTGTTTGATGCTAGTGGCAAATACCTTTACTTTACTGCCAGTATCGATTCAGGAGCCTCTTTGCAGCCAGACATCCACAGTATCTTTCGGAGCGTGACACAGACTATTTATCTCGCAGTACTGTCAAAAACAGAACCGTCCCCGTTTGTTCCTGAGAGTGATGAGGAAAAGGCGCCTGAGGAGAACGCAGAGGATAAAGAGGAAGACGCCACCAATAACACAAAAAATCAGGATAAGAAGAAATCCCCTGATGGTAAAAAACCAGGAAAAGATGTCAAAGTCAATATCGATCTGGACGGAATTCTCCAGCGGATCCTGGCAGTGCCGATGCCAGTCCGCAACTATGTTGACCTTCAGACTGGGAGTGATGGAGTGCTGTTGGCTGTAGAATCTACACCTCCCTTGCCCGGTGCGTTCTTTTCAATGGATAACAATGTGCACCGTTTTGACCTAAAGGAACGAAGGGCCGATGTGATCCTCAGAGGGGTCAGGGCTTTTGAGATGGCAATTAACGGAAAGAAGTACCTCTACAGCAAGAACGGGAGCTGGCAGATCGGCGATCTTCGTCCCATGCCTCCAAAAGATGCTCCTGCTATGCCTCCAGGAGCATCACTGGAACCACCATCTTCCGACAAAACACTAAAAACAGAGAACATCCAGATCAAGGTGAATCCTCGAAAAGAATGGCAACAGATGTACAGCGAGGCGTGGCGTATCCAAAGGGATTTCTTTTACGATCCCAACCTTCATGGTCTAGACCTGGAAGCGGCCATAAAGAAATATGCTCCCTATGTGAATTCTGTAGCTTCAAGACAGGACCTGAACTATCTCT
>JBATYS010000088.1:0-3266 GCA_049674205.1 Candidatus Aminicenantaceae bacterium | reverse complement strand
CGGATGGAAGAACTTGAAAAGACCATGAGAAAAGCCGCCAAAAACCTCGAGTTCGAAAAAGCTGCCAAATTCAGGGATGAGCTCAAGAAACTGAAAAAAAGAGAGCTGGAGCTCATGGACAGTTAATTGGTTAAAAAAGAGTAGACTTATTTATATTAAAAAAAACACAAAATAGACCACATGCCGGAAAAAAAGAAGCGAGATCTCAAAACAATTCTCGAAGATCTTCCGACCAAGCCAGGCATCTATTTTTTCAAGAACAGCGAAAATGATGTCATCTACATCGGCAAAGCACGTTCTTTGAAAGACAGGGTGAAGTCCTATTTCGGCACAACATCTGATCCCAAAGTGCACAATATACTGGCGGAAACCATCGATGTCGACTACATTTTTACCGACTCTGAAAAAGAAGCCACGTTCCTCGAAAATAATTTCATCCAACAGTACCAACCAAAATTTAACATCCGCTTGAAGGACGACAAAGCTTTTCCCTACCTGAAAGTGACCTTGCAGGATCGTTTCCCTGGTATATTTCTGACTCGAAGAGTCGAACCAGATGGAGCGAGATATTTCGGTCCCTTCAACCCTGTTCATCAAGCTCGAAAGACCATCCACTTGATCAACAAGTCTTTTGGTATCAGAGGATGCCGGGAGACTATTCCAGGAAAGAGAAAACGGCCATGCCTCGAATATGACTTAAAACTCTGTACCGCTCCTTGTGTCCAATACATATCAGAATCAGAATACAGAGCACGAGTGGAAGATACTCTTCTCTTTCTCGAAGGGAAAACAGACAAGCTGCTGAGAAGCCTCAAACAAAAAATGAAAGAAGAGGCAGCCGACGAAGAGTTCGAACGGGCAACTCAACTTCGTGACCTCATCCAAGCGATAGAACAGCTCAAGGCTAAGCCAACACTGATCTCTACTAAGCAAGAAAATAAAGACATCTTTGGGTATTCCGCGACAGAAAACGAGGTCCACCTAACTGTTTTTAGTATGAGACAGGGAAAAGTCATCGAAACAGAAGTGATGTCTTGCAAGAAGAAAAAAAATGTTTTGGATAGCAGTATTCTTTCTTCGGAGCTTTTAAAATATTACAAAAAAAGTCCGGATTTTCCTGATAAGATCATCCTGCCTTTTCGGATCTCAAGAAAGAAAAACATTTCTTTATCGATCTCCCAGGCCAAAGGTAAAAAAATAGATATGATTATTCCCATTCGCGGGGAAAATAAAAAATTACTGGAATTGGCCCAAAAGAACACAGAAGACTTGGCACGGAAAGAAACTGATACCCCATCTCTCTCAGAACTCAAAAATCTACTGGGATTAAAATCTATGCCGCTGCGCATCGAGGGTTTCGACATCTCAAACACGGGTGGTGATGAATCCGTAGGATCGATGGTTGTCTTTGAAGAGGGCAAGCCGAACAAGAGCGAATACAGAAAATACAAGATCAGGACGGTCGATGGACCTGACGATGTCGCCAGCTTGAATGAAGTCATCCGGCGAAGGTATGCATCAATCCTTACAGAAGGACAGGAGTTTATGCCTGATCTAGTCTTTGTGGACGGCGGAAAGGGACAACTCAATGCCGCACTAAAAGCACTGCATGAGCTTGGTGTAGAAGACGTTGCAGTCGCCTCTCTTGCCAAAAAAGAAGAGCAAATCTTTATCCCGAACCAAAAAGAGGGTCTGCGATTAAAGAGGACTTCTCCCGCCCTTCAACTCCTTCAGAATATCAGGGATGAAGCCCATCGTTTTGCCATCACCTACCACCGTCGACGACGGACCAAAAAGAGCTTTGCCTCTCCTCTAGACGTCATACCCGGCATTGGACCAAAGAGGAAAAAAGTCTTATTGACCAAGTACAAAAGCGTAGGGGAAATCAAGAAGGCGCCTCTTGAAGAATTGGAAGAGCTTGTAGGCGCTAAAACCGCTCAGGATCTTCTATCTTCACTGAAAAGCTAAAAAAACGAAGTGAGGCTCATCACAATGATGGATACCTGAGTTTATCAATGCGCTAGGTAGAATGAGAGGTGATGAATTGAGCGACATCAAAACGAAAACATCCTCTTTGATTCTATCTCTAAAGGACTCATTTGTCTTCGGTCAGGGTACACGTTTCCTGCCGTTTGCCGACAATATGAAGGCTAGCCAAACGGGCAATCAGAACTGTCAAATAAATCTGGCCGAATGTGGAGTCTAGGAGAGAATGAGGAAGATCCGGATGAGGATGCTCAATATAATGGCTACAACGATATTCAACCCCATGGAGAGAAAGGCGATCTTCTTCCCCACTTCCCTCCAGATTATGGCCACAGTGGACAGGCAGGGAATAAAAAAGCTCACAAATACTGTAAACACGATGAGTTGCTCTTTGGTGATGACCGACATCAAATTGTGGTAGTCAACACCCAGAGCCTGGAGCATCATGATGAGAGAGAGTTCCTTGCGCAAAAACCCGAAAACAAGAGTTACCCCTAGCTCCTGAGGCAATCCAAGGGCTTTCTCAACCAAGGGTGAGAGGATGACATTAATAACTCTGTCCAAGTGAAAAAACTGCATGATCCCCAAAACAACACTCCCTACGATCAACACGGGCCAGGCGAATTTCGCAAAAGCCTTCAATTGAAAATAGGTCTTTTTCCAGATATTCTTCAGAGAGGGAATTTTGAGTGAAGGGATCTCGAGTATCAAGCCGGGCGAAGGCCCTTTGTAAAAAAAGGATATGATCCTTCCGAGCACTCCCAGTAGAATGATGTTGAACACATAAAAACCCAACGCCCAGACAGGTCCCAGGTAGAATGCAACAAGCGCAAGAATGATCGTTGTCCTGGCCGTGCATGGGATAAAAGGGATGAGGAGTGTGGTGATGACCTTGTCTCTGCGGGATTCCAGAATTCGGGTAGAGATAATGGCCGGAACATTACACCCAAATCCGAGGATGAACGGAGAAACGGATTTCCCATGGAGGCCGATGCGGTGCATAAAAGTATCCATCAAGAAACTGGTGCGCGCCAGATAGCCGATATCCTCCAGAAATGACATCAGGAAGAGGAGCGGCAAAAAATAAGGAAGAACAATCGCTAGACCTCCCCCAATCCCTTGTAATAATCCATCCAAAAGATAAAAAAGAATACCTGTGCCCAATTGGCTGGACAGAAAGCCCCTGAGGCCACTGATCGGATTGAGCAGCAGCTCCTCGAGAGGATTCCCCACCTGAAAGATGATGAAGAAAAAGGCAAGAAAAACAGCGAGGAGGATCA
>JBATYS010000087.1:0-5474 GCA_049674205.1 Candidatus Aminicenantaceae bacterium | reverse complement strand
TTGCATTAGAACATGAGTGGGCCGTAAGTTTTGAGTACACCATCCACGCATACTCAATGCCTAAGGGAAAATTCCTCTACCAAGACCCCATCATGCAAAAAACAACGGACGTTCGGGCGCAGACCATCCAGATCGGGATCGATGAGATGTATCATTCTCTGCAGCTGGGCATTATCATCAAACAGATGGGAGGAGAGCCCTCTTTTAAAACGGATAAAGTCATCCGGTATCCCAAAATCATGGATAACTTAAAAAGAGACCAAGAGACTGAGGATATGGTGACCAACCTGTATCAATCAGCAGAATTCGAAGAGGGAGTTTTCCCGAAGATCCAAAACATGATCTTAAATATCTCATACGATGAAGTCCGGCATTCAGATCAATTCGTCGCCATGATGGAAGCCATGAAGGCCACAGGCGCCAAAGATGACCTGTGTTTCCAGGCTAACCCGGAAAATGCCCACAAAGAAGAAGTGCAGCTTCTGCACGAGATCATGAGGCTGGAAAATGAACTTCTCCATCGATATCTCTATTACACGATCTTGTTCAGTGAACACCAAGATCTGAGCCAACGATTATTCAAAAATTCCATTGACCTCATGAGGAGCTGGGATAAGAATTCCGGCATACTCATCAAACTGGGAGATGTCGTCAAAATAGAAAACGCGGAGAAAGATGCCGATGGAGTGGAAACGAGCATGAATCCCATGCCATCTGTATATCCCGGAGATGACCGGATGAGTACATTGGAAACTCTCATTCCCGCTGAAGAAAAGCTCATCAGCGCTTACGAGGCCCTGATCCCCATGATACCAGACGGCGAGATCAAGGAGCAATTGGGAATACATCTGGGCCTGAATAGAGAGCATGTTTTCACTCAGCACTGGCTGTTGAATAACGCCCAAAAAATCACCGGGCTCAAATAATCCCAAGCGCATCCTTGATCTTTTTTGAAAAGTCTTTGAAATTGAAAATGGAATTGGTATAATCGGAGAGAACTTCATGGTAGAAGCGCTCAAGATCACCGGCCTCCACAAATCATTCAAAACAGGTTTCCTTCTCAAAAAAAAGAAAATCCTCAAAGGGATCTCCCTGGAGGTTGGACAGGGCGAGATTTTTGGCTATCTCGGCCCGAATGGAGCTGGAAAAACCACAACCATCAAATGTTTACTGGGCTTGATCTTTCCAGAAAGAGGAGAGATCCGCATTCTTGGCCAGCCCTACCTCTCTCTTTCGGCCAAAGAGCGGATCGGTTTCCTGCCGGAGAATCCATACTTCTATGATTATCTCACGGCATCGGAATTTCTCGAATTTTACAGCCAGCTGTTCCAAATAAACAAAACTGAAAGGGAAGACAGAATCCAGGATCTTCTCCGCATTGTCGGTTTGGAGAAGTCCGCCCACCTCCAGCTGAGGAAATTCTCCCGGGGAATGCTTCAGAGGATCGGCCTGGCGCAGGCTCTCCTCAATGAGCCTTCTATCGTTTTCTTGGATGAGCCTCTCGGAGGTCTCGATCCATTGGGAAGGAAAGAGATCAGAGATATCATCATCCGGTTGCGTGATGAAGGGAAAACCGTCTTTCTATCCTCGCATATCCTCCAGGATATTGAAATGATCTGTGATAGAGTCGCCATTATTGTCAACGGAGAGATCATAAACTCGGGAAGACTGCAAGATCTTGTCTCAGAAAAGATTCATTTCACGGAAGTCATCCTCTCGGGATTGATGGAAGAACAGTTCAGAGACCTGAGTGAAAGCCTTGTCTCATCCGGTGACAAGATATTTCTAAAAATCACAGATGAGAGCAAACTCGAAGAAGTCCTCCAACTCGTCCACTCCCAAAAAGGGAAAATTCACTCCCTGATCCCCAGGACAGAAACTCTGGAAGACCTCTTTGTCGAGATGGTGAAGACAAAATGAAGATCAAGGCCATCGCCCTCAACACATTCAGAGAGGCCATCAGAGACAGGATCCTCTATGTGATCATTTTTTTTGCCGCTGTCTGCTTCCTCTGTTCCAGGGTTCTCGCGCTGCTCACAGTCGGCGACCAAGTCAAGATCATCACCGACGTGGGTTTAGCTGCCCTCTCATTTTTCGGCGCACTTATGGCCATCCTTGTGGGAACCGGCCTTGTCTATAAAGAGATCGACAAAAAAACCCTGTACACGCTCCTGTCAAAACCGATCCACAGGTATCAATTCCTTCTCGGCAAGTATTTGGGGATGATTCTGACTCTCTTCGTCATGCTGTTCCTCATGACGCTTCTTTTCCTCATCCTGCTCTTTTTCCATACGTTTAAGCTCGAATGGCAGATATTCGCAGCCGTTTTTCTCATTTTTTGCGAACTCTGTCTTATTACGGCAGTGGCCATCCTGTTCTCCTGTTTTTCCACACCCATTCTGAGCTCGATCTACACCCTTTCCTTCTATCTGATCGGCCATCTATCATGGGGGCTTGAAACCTTGATAGAAAAAATAAACTCGGGGCTGGGGAGGGCACTGGCTCGAGCCCTCTATACACTCCTTCCCGACCTGGAAAATTTCAACATCAAGACTGAGATCGTTCATCACCTTCCTATCCCTTCAGAACTTTTCCTTTTTTCCTTTCTGTATGGCTTCTGTTACTCGGTGTTCATCCTGTTTCTGGCTGTGCTTATCTTCAGGAGGCGGGATTTTATCTGAGCCATGAAAAAGGCAACAATCCTTTTGATCCTTTTGGTCAGTCTCGCGCTATTTGCCGGATTAAAACTCAAAACCGATGCAGTCGCCCGGTACAAAGTCCCAGGCTCATCCATCATCTACATCCCCTCTGGTAAGTCGTTAAAATATGTGACCTTCGGCTATAATTCTCTCGCGGCAGACTTGATCTATTTATGGGCCATCCAGTACTTCAGCGACCAGACTATCTGGGAAAGGTTTGATTACCTGGACCACATCTTCTCTATTATTGCCGAGCTAGACCCTCAGTATCTGGATCCTTACGAGATCGGGGCTCTCATCGCCGTGTATGACGCAAAAGACCTCGATCTTGCCTTCGGTATTCTCGACCGCGGGCTGGAGAAGAATCCAACACAGTGGATTTTGCCCCTGCAAGCCGGACACTTCGCCCAGATGATCGCCAAAAATTTTGAGGTCGCACAAAAATATTACAAGAAGACCATGGAGGTCGAGGGGGCTCCAGATATCGCACACAGGCTTTATGCCAACACCGCATTCAGGACCTCCGACTACAAAACTGCCTGGAAAAACTGGCTGGAGATCTATGAAACAGCCACCGATGAACGGGTTATAAAGATCGCCTCCAACCATCTCTACCGAACAAAAGCAGCCATGGATTTCGAGACATTAAAATCAGCTATTGAATTGTACAAAAACAAGTACGGCCGTGCTCCCGACGACTTCCGACTGCTGGTGAGCGACGGATTGATCACAGCTGTCCCCAAAGACTTGGATGGAGAGGACTATCTCTATGACCCCGAAACAGAGACCATTACAACACGGAAAAGCCCATGGAAGAGATAATTCTAATCGTTGTGTTCGGACTTATTTGGGGAAGCTTTCTCAACGTTGTCATCTACCGGCTGCCCAGAGGTTTCAGCCTCGTCCGGCCCCCTTCGTCCTGCCCTCACTGTGGAAAACAGATCAAAGTTTACGAAAACATTCCCATCCTTTCATATCTCTTCCTAAGGGGAAAATGCGGGAACTGCAAGGCCAGGATCTCTCCGGCCTATCCGTTGGTCGAGGCTCTCACTCCGTTCTGCTTTATGCTGGTTTATATGCAGTATTCACTGAGCCCCCACTTTTTTGTATCCTGTCTGTTTGCCAGTGCGTTGATCGTCCTGGGATTTATCGATTATTACCACCAGATCTTGCCGGATCAAGTAACCTTGCCCGGCTTCGTTTTGGCTCTCATCTACACGTTTTTTCGTAATGACATGAGCCTCACGCAGTCCTTGCTGGGAGCTGGCGTAGGAGCGGGCTTTCTCCTGCTCGTCTACGGCGCTTATTACCTTCTGCGCAAAAAAGAGGGCCTGGGCATGGGCGATGTGACGATGATGCTGATGGTCGGCGCATTCCTCGGTTGGAAGCAAACCCTGTTGACTCTTATCCTGGCCTCCATCGGAGGGGCAGTGGTGGGTGTTTTTTTCGTCATTTTTAAGAAGAAAGACCTCCAGCACGCTCTTCCATTCGGGACTTTTCTGGCTCCTGCGGCCTTTGTGGCCCTCCTCTACGGACAACAAATCATCGATGCCTACCTGTCACTCTACCAACAGCCGTGACACAAATTTTGCAGGATTATTTGATAATCTGGTAAATCTCTCTCCATGATTTGATCTTGAGAAGACCGCCGGTCACCTGCTCCAGTTTCTGGATGGTGGAATCATATTCTTGGATATAAACATCTCTCTTCCTGATACCGCTCTCCGTAGCAGACTGTTCACCCAATGTCACAGCGGACCTGGTTTTGATGGATAGGGACAGACTCTCCACATTGCCTCCAGCTGTTCTGAAAGCACTACCGCCAACTACAGTCCCCGCTTTGGAAACAATGAACCTTCCGTACAATTTTCCGATTCCGGAAATATTCTCACAGGGATCGACGCTCTCGATACTCCCCGTCAGTGTGTTGAAGTAAACAATAAAATCTCCAATTTTCGGATCCGCCCAGACTTTCTCACCAAATCCCAAAACGCCAACCTGTTTTTCAGCGGGGAGATTCAGAATATCGGGATCCCCCAAATACCATTCCACTCTCTCGGCTTGATCACCAGCCTCATTATCGAGCAAGGCCACAAAGGAATAATCGGCATCATTCGGAGCGTTGTCATCGCCACCGGTCCCGAAGAAAATGCGGGGAAGCGATCCCTGGACCATGGGATTGACCCAGACCTCTGGTTTGCTGATGATCGGATAATTGTTCGAATCCGTGTAGAGCACTTCAGCGCTCCAAGAGTCGATATCTACGAACGGGATAGTCACATCTACTTTCCAGACTCGTCCATCCAGATCGGGCACATAAACGCTGTTTGCCATTCCGTTGTTATCAGAATCGACCATGGAGGGAGAGCCAGGGATCGTGTTTTGAACATTCCATGAAAAACCCCGATCCGCTATGGTGTCAACCTCTCCTGCGTCGAACAACCAAAAAATCTCACCCGTCTCAAATTCAACACCATAAAAGTTATTCCCAATCACATCTTCCGCATAGTTATCATACCCTGATCCCATAAACGCTGCCCAGGTCTCTCCATCCTTATCGATTTTCCCGATCACGGGAATAGACCAGGATTCGCCCATTTTATCATGTGAGATCTCCCAGAGAGGCTGCGGATCACTGGGATCGGTAACATCCAGGGCAAAATAGTAATTGCCAGTGATTCCTCCGCCGACAATACTGCCCTTCCCCGGTCCTTGCCCACAGATCAGGACTGTCTTCCAGTCCCCTCCGATCTCGACATCGGCAACAGCAGGACT
>JBATYS010000086.1:0-3516 GCA_049674205.1 Candidatus Aminicenantaceae bacterium | reverse complement strand
CCTATATTTATGCAATAATATTGAAAGCAATTGCAAAAAGAACGGCAGTACATAAGAATTATGACGAATTATAATATTTTTTTGATAGGAATCGTCAATTGCTATTTAATATTTTTCCTAATATTTGCAAAAGTCTTTTCCTTTGAATAGGCTTTTCTATGTATGCAACAGCGCCCAGCTCTTGACTCTTAATGTCATAATTTTCATCGTGATTTCCTGTAATGAATATCACGGGAATATGAATTTGTTTTTGATTCATTTGCTCCAAAAGTTGAAAGCCATCTAGGTTCGGCATATGAATGTCGGAGAGAACCAGGTCGAACTTCCCTTGAGCTATCTGCATTAAGGCGTCGATCCCATCAGAGGCCACTTTGATGGTATAACCTCCTTCTACAAGGATTTTAGAAATCAATTTCTGGTCCTTAGCATCATCTTCGACTAACAGAATGGACAAAGTGTCTTGCCTTACGGCTCCTCTGTCTTTTGACGAAGAAGGCAAAAACTGGTGGACTAATTCATCGAGAGAAACACTAGCGAATGAGCTTGCATAGTCGGACATGCCATAGGGAATTATGAGTTCACCATTATGCAATATGGATCCGCAGGAATAGACCACATTGGGCACATAACCTTCCCGTTCTTCCTCGTTTGCAACCAGCAGAGGCTCTTTTAACCGGCTAATGATTTTAGTGGGGTTCTCTAAATCCAGCAATGAGGCCCCGAGACAATAAGTGCGCATAGGACCGACTCCGTGGGTAATGACAAGCCAGCCATGTTCGGTTTCTATGGGGGAGCCAGCGTTTCCGATTTGTACTAATTCCCAGGGATAAACTGGTTCTAGGATTTTTTTAGCCTTGAGCCAGAGGTTGATGTTGTCTGAGAACATCACATAGTTATTCACGCCATCTATACGGGACAGCATGGCATATTCCCCTTTAATCTTCCGGGGGAAAAGTGCCATGCCTTTGTGCTGGGAGTACTCTCCATGGATAGGTACCACTTTAAAATGATAAAAGTCTTTTGTTTCGATAAGCTTGGGCAGGATGCTGTATCCATCGTAAGCTGTATATGTGGCATAATAGATTATGCTTCCATCCTCATCTGAAAACCGCACAAAACGTGCATCTTCAATGCCGTTGCTTTCGGAGTATGATATCGGAAAAAGAACCCTCTCGGAGATTGCCGTATCCAAGGAAAACATGACCTCATAATGCGAGCTGGCCAGCCATTTGATGGCATTGACGACTTTTTTACGGGTGATGGAGAGGTCTTTCTTCTGCATAACGTTTTCTATGGCAGCTTGGAGTTCTCCGTATTTAAATTGATCTCCAAGCTGGTTCATGACCAAGTCAATGACGTCTTTTTTTATATTCATCTCTTTGAGCTTGTTGAAGAATGCTCTTTTCTCATAAATATATCTTGTTATGATTTCAGGAACATCGACAAGGCCACTGGCTGGCTTAAAGGTTAAATTATTATTTTCATCGATTATGCCGCTTCGAAACACCAAAGAGGAGAGATGCCCCTCTCCCGTCGCCCTAAAACTCACTATGATTCTTTTTTGCCCAGGGAGGAGGTCCCCTTGATAGGGATCTTCGACAATGGAGGGATTAAAAAAGGCGGTCGCTTCAATGGAAAACTCCATTGTGAAGTAAGCTCCGATGGTGAGTTTCTTCTTTATGTCCAAAGTATCCGGATCAATCCCAAGCCCATGGACAATCTCCTTCACATTTTCAAAATTTTTTTCAAAAATCCTGGTGATATTCCGGTGACGGTTCGAGAAATTTCTTAGAATTTGATCAAAAACCTTCTCCCGGTCTTCAGTGGACATATGCAATACTTTATAAATGAGGGCCCGGGTCCGTTCTTGATTGCCAGGCATAAAAAAGCGGGTGATGACTCTTTTGGGATCAGGAGTAAATCGGATTGCTTTCCTTTTAATATTGATTGCCATAGTTTAGCCTCTTATCGAGTGCAGCGCAGATACAGTCTGGGTCGACAGTTATGAAGTTCCAGAAACCATTACAAAACATCGTACGCATACAATTAAACCAAATCATTTTATCTGAGAATATCTTTTTAGTATTCATTTTTTCTCGTAAAGTGTTAGAAATAAAATTCACAATATCGCATTTTTTTCTTGTGATACATCCCCACTCTAAGATTCCTAGGCTTAATTATAATAGAAGAAACGCGAATGTATATAACCTTAAGGGGTGATTCCTAAGGTGAATTTGGTGTCACCGTTTTAAACGTATTAATCCGGATGTTCGCCCATAAGCTGCCAAGCAGAATGGTATTCAGCCCTGTCTGGTATCTAGAGAAATCTAAACAAATAATTCAATATTCCCCATATCAACTTCACAAAAGAGAATATTGGGCACCATATTGATTTAAAATCCATTCTTAATCATGTTTTTTTCATAATACAACATTTTATCTGTATATTGGAATCAAAATATCACTATTTTCTTCGATCTTTACAATTTTCTTCCACAAATCCGCGAATTAGAGATATCTGTCCATTGATTCCTAATTTGGGAATGCCGTGTTAAACAGAACAGCATCGTAATCGATTGATCCGAGATAGTATCTCAGCAAATATCTCCTTGCTTATAGCAACCTCTGCCATTTGAAACGTGATATACCGGCTACGTCTCAGAACTTTAGCCCCGATCTTTATGAGTTTCACAAGCAGAGTCCGAAGCGACCAATGTTTGATTTTGCCCGGAAGAACCAATCGCCGCAGAAAGTTGCCCAGATTATAGGCCAGAACAAACAAACCTAACCTCACCTGATTCGAGAGGAAATGTTTGCATGAAAGACGGGTCCAATTTAGGGCGTATTTACCTTCTTTTATCCACTGTTCAGCAATCCCGCGTCCATTGTAGAACCGAACCACACCCTTTGCCTTGGCACTCATATTTGTCACGATAAAACCTATTCTCGGGAACAAATCTCCCTGATGCCACTCCACTTTCGCAACAACGCGCAGCCTCTTATGCCAAGAGGCTGCTCGGTACTTAAATTCATAAAACCACACAACCGCTTTTCTCGAAGGACGACCTACAGGGCGAGTTAGAAGATGTTTAATCTCATTATATAAGAGATCATTTGCCGGAAGACGGACTGCATACAGTAAACCGTTCTCTTCAAGGTATTCATAAATCTCGGGCTTTGCAAATGCAGCATCACCACGAAAGTACTTCCTTACTTTTTTATTTTCGTACCGTCGAACGATTGGTTCCAGCAGTTCTTTCCAGCGATCAGCACTGTGGACATTGCCTGAACGAAGCATCGCTCCCTCACAGTCGCCATACTGGTTAAAGCAAAACAGAGGATGATAACAATTCCATCTGAAATGACCGTTATAGGCAGAACCTTCCTGTTCTCCATGTACCGGACTCTCTGAGCTGTCCATATCAAAAATGATCCGACGATGTGATGTTCTTTCCATCGCTCTCTCAACCCATCTACCGTTGATTTCAGACAAACCTTCAAGGTTTTTATTCAGGG
>JBATYS010000085.1:0-5250 GCA_049674205.1 Candidatus Aminicenantaceae bacterium | reverse complement strand
CTGCGGCGGGATTCCGGAAGGGATTGCCCGAAGTATCCGGCTACAGCTCTAAGGCTTTTCCGAGGCAAACCAGGCAGCAGCCGTTTCACAATTTCGTGTGTACAGATGATCGAAAGAGGAAATTCTTCTTTGGGACTGTATTTATTATGGAGTTTTCTTAGAAAGGAGTCTTCATAACGAGAGAAATGAATCACTGCCGTGCGCACTGCTGTTCGAGAGAGGCGATGCCAGATCTCCTTTGGAGCCTGTGCTGACTTCAGTTCTTCGTGCGGGATGCCGGTGATCATCAATACGGCCTTGGGGATCTCAACATTTCTTGGAATTTTGAAGAGAAAAGTCTCCGCATCCTTGGAAATCTTTTCGACATCAACCACCGCGGAGGCTCGGGTATTGACCCAGCCGATCTCGAGGACGTGGCCTTTATCAGGATTGCTGTGGGTGGCCTGACAATCTATAGCCAGAACTTCGAGCTCTCTCAGAGTTATTCTCTTCTTCGTCACTGTTCTTTGTTTGCTTCTATCTATTAACTCAGCAGCTAATCCGCCTTTCTCATATTCCTTTCATTTATTATTGATCTTTGCCAATCATTTAATTCTTACTCATCCTATCCGCTCTTACCTGTCCAGAACTTATCGAGGATGTGCCCCATTTGTTTCTCATCCCGGACAAAACGAACCTGCCAATCCGAAGGAAAAAGAGATGCGTACTGTGGGAGAGAGTAACGCGTGTCTACCAGCAGGATAGCCCCCCTGTCCTCTTCGGAACGGATCACACGGCCGGCTGCCTGGAATACCCGGTTCATCCCCGGGTACAGATAGGAATAATTAAAACCAGGCATCTGTTTTTCCTCAAAATGAACACGGATCAACTCTCTCTCGAGAGAGAGAGCTGGCAATCCCACCCCAACAACAACGGCTCCGGAAAGCCGATCGCCCATCAAGTCGATCCCCTCTCCAAAAATCCCGCCCATCACCACAAATCCCACGAGAGTCTTGCTATTCTCGTGGGAAAAATGCTCCAAGAACTGCAAGCGTTCGTCTTCACTCATCCCCTGTATCTGTACTAACATGGTGTGATGAGGAAAGAGTTGTTCATACAGAGGGATTACCATATCCATGTATGCATAGGATGGGAAAAATACGAGATAGTTCCCTTTTTTCGCTTCCACCAGGGAGCCGATCGTTTTGGCCAGATCGTTTTTGGTGTGAGTCCTGTGTCTGTAGAGAGTGGACACAGATTTGGAGGCCAACAAACAGAGGTTTTCCGGAGGGAAGGGTGAAGGCAGAATCCGCTTTTGCACATCCTCTCTACAACCCAATATCTGGGCAAAATAGGACATCGGAGTGATCGTTGCAGAAAAAAGAACTGCAGAATTTGTCCTTTCGAGAGCTGTGGACAGGTGTGCAGATGGATCGACACAAAACAATTTGACGGTAAGGTCCCTCCCCTTTTGCTCCAAACAGGTCACATAGTTCTCATCATACATATCAGCCACTTTACAGAACCAGTTCACCTCAAAATAGTAGTCAAGCAAAATTTGATTGAGAGGAGATTGAGGGTTGGCTGTTACTTTCCGTTCCAGACTCAAGACCAAACGCCTCAGTAGAGAGAGAAGATCCTCGGGACAGTCTTTGTCCCACGCATAAACTTCATCCCCCAGCGCTTGTTTTCTCTCCAGAAGTGTATTATTGATCTCACCGATGAGTGTATAGATCTCGGATTTTTTGTTGTCGAGTTTCCGCCGCAGCTCTAGAAAGCTCCCCTTGGTAATTCGGGCAGAAAACATCTCTCTCGAACGATCGACAAGATTGTGGGCCTCATCGATCAGAAAGGTGCAGTTTATGGAATTCTCCAGAAAAAATCTTCTGAGGTATACTCTAGGATCAAAGGCATAGTTGACATCACAGATCACACAATCCACCCAAAGGGAAAGGTCCAGAGAAAACTCAAACGGACATATCTCATAGAATTCAGCAATTTCCAAAATGGTCTCACGGGTGAATTCATCCTGACGGAAGAGGGACTCCCGGGCTTCTGCCAGCCGGTCGTAGTATCCTTTGGCGTAGGGACATTCCTCGCTGGTGCAGTTCTTGTCCGGATTAAAGCAGATCTTATCTTTAGCGGTTATGGTGACAAACTTGATCTGAAGGCCTTTTGTGTTCAATTCCATGAGAGTTTTTTCTGTGATCACACGTCCAGTGGTGCGGGCCGTCAGGTAGAAAATTTTGTCAACATGACCCTGAGCTAGGGCTTTGACAGCCGGGAAAAGAGCGGCGATGGTTTTTCCGGTGCCGGTGGGGGCCTGGATGATCATCTGCTCTTGATGCTGGATAGTGTGGGAGACATCTTCAACCATTTGAAGCTGTCCGAGCCGGAAGGATGAAAAAGGAAAATTTGCGTTCAGAATAACCTCGTTTCGAGCACTCTGCCAAGATTCGATCCTCTCCATCCAATCGAGATATTGACTGACCAGGTCGAGAAAAAAAAGGTACAGCTTTTCGTTAGAAACTTCCTGAAAAAAGGTTTTTATCTCCCCTGTCTCCAGCTGACAGTACGTCAACTGCGCTTGAATATTATCGATATTGTTCTCAAGAGAATACATGGCGGCATAGGTCTTGACCTGTGTCCAATGCAGGGAATTCTGTTCAGCGATAAAATTATCCAGGTCTCTTCGCGTGGTCTTTATCTCCTCGATCACAACCGAGCCATTCTGTCTATAAACACCATCGATGCGTCCCTGGATGTCTAGAGTTAAGGATTTGTTGTCGATACGGTAAAAAACAGGCACTTCGCTATGGTAAGAATCGGGCCTGGATTTCTGGATCTTCTGATGGGCGCGCATCCCGCTATAACCGGAGGTTCTTGAGGATAGATCAAAAACAGACGACAGATTCCCTTGCCGAAGCAAGTGCTCAACGAAAACACGAACCGATACCCTGATGAGCTTCTTCATGTTTGACCTACAGATATTTGTTCACCATTTTGTCCACCCTATCTTATTAAAAAATAAATGTCAACTCTAAACCTGAATTATTCATAAAAGCTGCTGACACTTTTAAATCAAAAAAGAACTCCATGACTTCTCTGGAATACTATTTGAGTTTATTTGTCTTTACTATTAGTCCTTTTTTAAAATAGACTAAGTTTAATAATACAAGCATAAGAGGCGAAAATAAAAAACGATCCGTACGATCTCAGTGATTCCTAAAATTCCATTGAGGTAAATTTAAAGAGTTGTTATCATTAAGCTAAATGAATAAAAAAGAAACCCTCGAACTCATCAGAAAAACTGAGTCTCCGCTGAAGAGACAGCTCCTGACCGTTGCCTTTATATCAAATCTACTTCAAAAAAAAGGAAAAGAAACCCCCATAGTTATAGGTGGCCTTGCTCTTTCCTACTACACGAGAGAGGTGTATTTTACGGCAGATATCGACCTGGCATATTCAGATAGAGAGTCACTGGATGAAGTTTTGACGGAAATAGATTTTAAAAAAAGGGGAAGATATTGGGTGAATGAGGATTTAAAAATCGCAATCGAAGTCCCTGTAGGGGTATTGGTTGGAGAAGATGCCCCCATAGAAATTGTGGAACTAGGTCCCGAACTCCAGTGCAAAATCATCGGGGTCGAAGATTTGATCATTGACCGGTTGAATGCCTGTAAACATTGGAAATCGGAAATTGATTGTGAAATGGCAGAGCTGTTGGTTATGAGGTATCTCAAAGAACTGGATTGGGTTTACCTCGAAAAGCGAGCCCGAAAGCCTGAGAATGATATCAGCACAGAGATGAAGGAATTAAAAAGAAGAGCAGAAGCATGAGAGAAAAAAAGCGCAAATACGAAGATCATTCCGCTGTCGAATTCCTGCTGCTCAGCGAAAAACTCGGTCTGAAAAAGTATAGAAAGCATTTGAAAAGGGACGAGGAAAAAAGAAGAATTTTGATTGACTTAGGGCTGAAAAAAATCCGTGAGAAGGAAGACAAGGACTTCATACTTATAGATTATAAGAAAAGAAAGATCAGTATCTAGGTTCTGTGCAGAACTTCATCAGCATATGGGGTTCCTCGCTTCGGATGAAATGGGATTCCAGTTGATAGCTCCCGCTATCACCAAGAATCCCACTTTTGACTCAGCCCAGAGACCTTGAAAGCCGCGGGCAGCGAAAAGATTTGTCCGGGGAGTCAATCCACCGGACAGGAGTCGTCTTCACTGATCTCAGAGGATTTTCCAAATCTAGCTCTTGTTGGGGATTTGGTTTTCGTCAACAGTGTGGGACACCGGACCTGGCCGGTGATCTGCTGGGCGATCATCCCAAAGAAAAATGATTTGAGCCAAGCCCCTTTTCGCATGCCAAGGATCAGAAAATCATGTTGATTTGCATGCGTGGCAATGGCTTTAGCGACATCAGAGTGCTGCGCAACTTCAATTTTCGCCTCTGGGATGTTGTACATTTTGGCTGTGCTTTTCAGCGATTCTTCTGTCTTCCTGATCACGGCCTTGCCTGAACCTTCTGCAACGACTCTCAAAAACGTGACCTCATTCTCCTCTCCTTGAGATAAGCTGTGGACGATCCGGGCCTTTAAATGATCATGGACTTCTTTTCCGCCGATCGAGAGGAGTATTCGACGGAAGGAAGGGATTTCTTCCGAATCGCTCTTGAGTATGGCCACATCACAGGGCTGCCTATTGATGATACGATGGATCACACTGTTCTCCAGCGGGTTTTCGTCCTTTTTATAACCTAACAAAATCAGTTGACAGTCATTTTCTTTAGCGACTTGAACGACTTCTGCGGCGATAGAACGCCCGACTTTCATTAAAAACGTGTGAGGGATCTTAAGGTCGAATGCGATCTTTTGGGCTTTGTTCATGATGGTTTGGGCTTCGCGCAGGTATGGCTCTGCTTCGGAGTATTCCGTGATATTGGGCAACACGCTCACACTCAGCGACAGAATTTCGCCTTTGCACGAGTGCGCTATTCGCCCAGCCACATGCATCAGCGGAAGAACCCGTGCAGGATTCGCCAAGGGCACCAAAATTTTGTAACGCCGGGTTTTTTTCAGATTGAGGAGCTCTGGCGTCTGGACAAATTTGGGAATGTCGGCGATTTTGACCTTTCTGGAAAAGGCGAGAAAATAAATGACGAGGCCAACCAAAATCCAGGCGGCAGTCAGGAGCCAGGCAGTGCTTTGATTGATAAGCTGGAAAAATCCCAAGCCTATACTCGTTAGGAAACCCAGGATCGGAATCA
>JBATYS010000084.1:0-1671 GCA_049674205.1 Candidatus Aminicenantaceae bacterium | reverse complement strand
TGCTGTCCTCGGCTTGGCGCGGTGGATCAAGAAAGAACAGGTCGACCTCGTGTTCAGTAATTCCAGCGCGTCGTTCAGTGGAGCTCTGGCTGCAAAAAAAACAAACGTGCCCCATATTTGGTACATCCATGAGATCTTAGGAGGGAAAAATCCCCAACTCACCTACATGTTCGGACAAAGAGCATTGTCCCGGAAGATCGCGCGGTTTTCGTGCAGAGTCCTTGTGAACTCTTTGGCCACGGAGGCTTTCTTCGCAGACAAGAAGAATGTGCGGTTGGTATACAATGGAGTCCAACTCCAGCGTGAGGATAGATATGAAACTCATGTGTTGGGCCGTCAGTGGGGACTGGACGATCAGGACATCGTATTCGGGATGGTGGGGAAGATCTGTGAGGAAAAGGGGCAGAGAGAGGTGATCACAGCCCTGGGGAAACTTGGAAAAGACCAGCCCTTAAAACTTTTGATCATCGGCGAAGTGAAATCTAAGGCGTACTTTTCAGAACTCGCAAAGATCTGCAAGGCCTATGATATCAGAGAGCGTGTGGTCTTTACCGGTTATAGGAGGGATGTGTTGCATGTTTTGCATTTAATGGATTGTCTGATTGTGGCTTCGAGCGCAGAATCTTTTGGCCGAACGGTCATCGAAGCCATGTCCGTCAAAACCCCTGTTATTGCCGTGACATCGGGAGGGATTCCAGAGATCATTTTCCATGGAACAAATGGCTTTCTTTTAAATTCAAGAGCACCGGAAGTGATCCAGGAGGGGATGGTATCCTTTCTCAAAGATCAGGATGCCCACACACGAGCTGCTGAAGAGGGTTATAGGACAGTTCAGGAAAAGTTTTTATTATCAGCCCAGGTGAAAAAGATAGAACAAGTTTTGGAGAAGTGCCTCGGGGAACATGGAGGAGTGGATTGAAGAGCTCAGAGAGTGCCCCCGAACTTTCTGTAATATTAGTGAATTACAACGATCGTATCCATCTCAAAGAATGTCTGTCCTCCCTGACCGATACTGTAAAGGACATGCCATTTGAGGTCATCGTTATCGACAATCAATCATCCGATGGAACCCCCGAGTGGATTTGCGAACACGCCCCTCAAGTTCGACTGACCGTCAACGCAGAGAACGTGGGCTTTGCCAGAGCTAATAACCAGGGGATGCAGGAGAGCCGAGGGGAATATATCCTTTTTCTGAATACCGATACGATCCTGAAACCGCAGGCTGTCGCTTTTCTCCTCGAGGAATTGAGATCAGATAGAACGATCGGAGCTGTGGGGCCTGCGCTTCTATGCGGTGAGAAGACTTTCCAGGTGTCTTTTGGGAAAAAGGTGAGTTTTTTTCGAGAGATCTTCCAAAAAATGGTATTGAATCCTTACTTCAGGTTTCGCTTAAAAAAAGGGGCGAAAAAACGTCAAGTGGGATGGCTGAGTGCGGCCTGTCTCCTCACGCGGAAGGATATCCTGGAGGCAGTTGGGCTGTTTGATGAGAAATTTTTTCTCTATTTTGAAGACATCGACCTCTGTGTCAGGATCGGAGAAAAGGGTTATGTTCTGGAATATCTTCCCCAAGCGAGAGTTTATCATCTGGGGGGCGCAAGTACTGAGGGATTAAAGTTCTTCACTCGTTATCATTACAGAAAAAGCCAGCTCTATTATTATCAAAAGCACAAC
>JBATYS010000083.1:0-3731 GCA_049674205.1 Candidatus Aminicenantaceae bacterium | reverse complement strand
GCCAAAAAAAAGAACCGTTCCCGTCAGGGCTAGAGTTCTCCATCCGAAAAGATAGATGGAAGCAAGGAGCAGCGGCATCAACGTATAACAGACCCGCAGCATGGATTTCTGCCAGAGGATTTTTTTTATAGCCACTTATCGCCCGTCCCAAAATGCAGGCCTGGAATGCGAACGATAGTTTTCAGGAATCCGCCTCACTTCTTGTTTTCCTCAATCTCTATGCCCTCAAACCCGTTTATGCTTATAACACAGGCAAAGCAAACGGTCAAAATATACCTTCCTTATGTAAGGTCTAAATCCGTGATGAATGATATCCGAGAGTCCCAATCGGTGATTGCAAAAACGAAATTCCTCTCAGTTTCCCCAGCGAGGAAACTTCGCTCGGTCGTGGGGGCTTCCCTCACGTCTCCCTCGGGAGATGCACCATGCCCGCCTAGAGCCCTTCTCACGGTTTTCTCCACCACACAATTGGGACACTCAATAACGCAACTTATGATACGATCACGGATTTGGAAATGCATCCAAATAGCGTATAATGAATACCTTTATTATAGTGAGGATATTTTATCTGATAATATTGAAGGGAATAATACTTATGTTGAAGAAACCATTCATCCTTTTACTCGTTGTTGTTTTGTCCATGAGTACAGGATATCTTTCTGCGACCGTATTGACTCTTTATAATGTGGGCCCCAAAGCAGCCACTATGGCCGGAGCTTTTGTCGGACGTGCAGACAACACGACTGCCATCTTTTACAATCCTGCAGGACTTGCTTTTCAGAAAAGTCTCGGTTTCAGCGTCAATGTCACTTATTACAATTATACTATAGAGGCCGGATCAGAGGAGCCTCAGCGCACCGATCAGAGCTCGGAACCTCAGTTGATCGGCTCGCTTTTTGTGGCATATACCTATAAAGAGAGGATTAGCATCGGGATCGGTGCTTATACGCCATATTCTTTGGTGACAAAATGGCCTTCCCAGTGGCCTGGAAATCCCCTCTGCATCAATTCAGAACTGAATGTTTTTACCATCCGTCCTGTTTTGGCAATCAAGATCAACAAATATCTATCCATAGGCGCAGGCCTTGATATCATCCACTCAAGCGTCAGATGGGATTTCCACAACATTCATTCCGTGGCCTGGGGTCCAGACGAGGAATGGATTATCAACGAGTTGAATGCCAGCGGGAATGGCATCGGTTTTACGGCCGGGGTCCTTTTTAAGCCAAGCGACAATTTCCAGATCGGAGGGAGATATCAAAAGAAAGTGGATTTGGATCTAAAGGGGAAAAACGACTACGGCCGTGGGCATTTATATTTATTTAATCACGATGCCCCTGAGCATACACCTGAAGTTGGCATTCCCAAACCCGAATTCGCCCCGTATCAGGAAGTGATCTTTTCTCTGCCACTCCCCTCGGAGATCGTTGTCGGAATCATGCTGGCGCCGGCAAAAAGATTCACAATCCAAGCCGATGTCCAGAGGACTGGGTGGAGCAGTTTTAAAATATGGGAATTTGTCGCTGCAGATCCGGAAGACAGTATTTTCCCTGAGCCTACAGAAGACGAGGACATGAATGATGAGCCCGTTGAAGGGGCCAGAGAGGGCATCGAGCTCAATATGAAAGACACCTGGAGTTTCAAGCTGGGTGGAGAGTATTACCTTAAAGAAGAATTATCTTTAAGGATCGGGTATGCAAGACATCAGAGCCCTTTTGATGATAAAGACCTCACCCCAGTTCTTCCACTTTTGCCCCGAAATGTCGTTTCCTTTGGAGTGGGGTATGATGGTCCGGCACGTTCGATCGCAACCCAAAATCTGATAGGCAATATCACTTTTGATGCATATGTGCAGTATGTGATGCTTGAAGAAAGAACATCATCCTATCCCGGATATCCTTTGACTTTTGGAGGGAATTACTGGGTGTTCGGTTTTGGAGTCGGGTTTTATCTGTGAACGTTGCTCTGTCATTAGGGGAAGATTGGATTGGGGAAAATCTTTTTTCTCTTTCCCAAAATGCAGATCAGAGATATAAACGATGGTTTTCATAAATCTGCCTAAATTGTAATTTCCCTCCATCTTCAAAGGGCTAAAACCCGTTTATGCTTATAACACAGGCAACGTATACGGCTAAAATATACTTTCCATATTTGCTGCCAAATGGCATATAATAAATACTTCTTTTTTTTAATCGGAGATATTTTTTTTAATGATAGCATTAAAGGAAATAATACTTATGTTGAAGATAACATCCATCCTTTTACTCGTTGCTGTTTTGGTCATGAGCGCAGGATATCTGTCTGCGACCGTATTGACCCTTTATAATGTGGGCCCCAAAGCAGCTACTATGGCCGGGGCTTTTGTCGGACGCGCAGACAACACAACGGCCATCTTTTACAATCCCGCGGGACTTGCTTTTCAGAAAGGCCTCGGTTTCAGCGTCAATGTCACTTATTACAATTATACTCTAGAGGCGGGATCAGAGGAGCCTCAGAGCACCAACCGGAGCTCGGAACCTCAGTTGATCGGCTCACTTTTTGTGGCATATACCTATAAAGAGAGGATCAGCATCGGAGTCGGTGCCTTTACGCCATATTCTTTGGTGACAAAATGGCCTATGCATTGGTCCGGAAATCCTCTCTGCTTCAATTCAGAACTGAAGGTTTTTACCCTCCGTCCTGTTTTGGCAATCAAGATCAACAAATACCTATCCATAGGCGCAGGCCTTGATATTGTCCACTCAAACGTCAGATGGGATTTCCATAACATTCATTCCACGATCTGGTCATATATGGAGTGTCCTATCAACGAGCTGAATGCCAGCGGAAGTGGCATCGGTTTTACGGCCGGGGCCCTTTTTAAGCCAAACGACAATTTCCAGATCGGAGCGAGATATCAACAGAGAGTGAATTCAGATTTATGGGGGAAAAACAACTATCGCCGTGGGAGAGTATATATTTATAACTATGATGCCCCTGAGCACACACCTGAAGTTGGCACTGGAAAACCCGAATTCAAACAACGACAGAGAGTGGTCTTTTCTCTGCCACTCCCCTCGGAGGTCGTTGTCGGAGTCATGCTGGCGCCGGCAAAAAGATTCACAATCCAAGCCGATGTCCAGAGAACTGGGTGGAGCAGTTTTAAAATGTGGGAATTTGTTGCTTTAATTCCGGAAGCCAGTTTTTTCCCTGAGCCTACAGACGGCGAGGTCATGAATGATGAATTCCTCCTCAATGGAGCCAGAGAGGGCATCGAGCTCAACATGAAAGACACCTGGAGTTTCAAGCTGGGTGGAGAGTATTACCTCAAAGAAGAATTATCCTTAAGGATCGGATATGCAAGACATCAAAGCCCTTTAGATGAAAAAAACCTCACCCCAGTTCTCCCGCTTTTGCCACGAAATGTCTTTTCCTTTGGAGTGGGGTATGATGGCCCGGCGCGTTCGATCGCGACCCAAAGTCTGATCGGCAATATCACTTTTGATGCATATGTGCAGTATGTGATGCTCGAAGAGAGAACATCATCCTATCCCGGATATCCTTTAACTTTTGGGGGGAATTACTGGGTGTTCGGTTTTGGATTCGGCTTTTATCTGTGAACATTGCTCTATCATAGAGGCGAAGATAGAATTGGGGGAAGTCCTGTCGACAAATCAAATCGGTTCATCGAATGTAAGCTCAAACAATTGACACCTGATTATTTATGTGTAAGAATGTTTATGGTATTGCGG
>JBATYS010000082.1:0-1906 GCA_049674205.1 Candidatus Aminicenantaceae bacterium | reverse complement strand
ATTCTAGATAGGAATGTCTGAGCAAAAAAAGAAAAATGTCCGCATCATGCCGCAATTTTTAATAATTGCGGCGACGAATTTTGCGAATGGAGTCGCCGATCTGTTTGTGGCTCTTAAATTCACACCGAACACCCTCACGGTTTTAGCCCTTCTGTTCGGTGTGGGAGCGGGTGTTATGTTTGCCTTGGAGAAGCCAGGTTGGGCGGGCCTTATGATTTTTCTTTGTGGCTTGTTCGACATGCTGGATGGTAAGGTGGCGGCGAAGACCAACGCCACGAGCGATTTTGGTGCGATATTCGACTCCACGCTCGATAGATATTCTGAGTTCTTCATCTACCTGGGTCTTGCCTATCATTTTAGGGAGAGCTGGGTAGTGTGGGTGCCGTTTTTCACATTCCTCGGCTCTACGATGGTGAGTTACACCAGAGCCAGAGCTGAGGGGCTGGGGATTGAATGTAAGATCGGAGTGATGCAGAGGGCAGAACGGATGGCTCTTCTCCTCTTGGGTACGATTTTTGGCATTGTTTTTGATATCTTCGACCCGCTGATGACAGGAATTTTGCTTTTTATAGCCGTCATCTCGAACATCACTGCGTTGCAGCGCACTTTTTATGTCCGGAAGGTGACGCAACAGGGTGACAATGAATAATAAAAAGACTGTTTTTATTTTGTGTGGCTTTCTTCTCCTGTGTGTTGTGAGCCTGATGGCCACTGAAACCGGCGAGATCCAGGGCAAAGTAGTCGATGAGACCGGAGAAGGGCTTCCCGGTGTTGCGATCACGGTGAGGGGACCAAATCTTCAGGGAGAGAGGAGTGTTCTTTCCACCCCAAATGGTGACTTCTACTTTCCTCTATTACCCATCGGCAAATACACATTGACTTTCAATCTTGAGGGATTTATCCCTATCACCCAAGAAAATGTCATCGTTCGGCTCGGGCGAGTCACACGTTTAGAAGCAACCATGAGGCTATCAGAGCTCCAAGAGGAGATCGTCGTCACTGCAGACACACCACTCATCGATATAACATCCATAGACACGAGTTTTTATCTGAGCAGCGATGATCTGGAGAAGATGCCATCACAGAATCGTACGGTTGTGGATGCAGTTAAGTTTGCTCCAGGTGTCACGGGAGTCCGGATGAATACAAGGAGAGGGGTGGCCATAGAGGGACAGCCGAGCATTCGAGGCGAGGGGGAGGAGGGCAACAACTGGATACTCGATGGTCTCTCGATAAGCGGTGTGAGACTGAGGGGATCGGGCATGCCGCTGAATTATGATTCCATAGATGAGATCCAGGTCATCTCCGATGCTTTTAGCCCGGAATATGGGACCGCCCCCGGTGGCATCATCAATATGGTCACAAAAAGCGGAAGCAATGACTTCTCTGGGGAGTTATCTCTCGTGTTTATGGATAAAAATCTTCAGGCCAAACGGCAAGATCAGCTGGCTTTGGTCAGCGTGGCGGACAATTTCTCGAACTACAACTGGTATTTGAATCTTGGAGGACCAATCGTCAAGGACAAACTTTGGTTTTTTATCTCACAGAACCTCTTCACGGATACAATAGAGACAAGAGAAGATACGGTGGACTACCTGCATGTGCCCGGGGGAACCCTCTCCACAAAGCGCAACAACTTTTTTGCCAAACTCACTTTTGCTCTGAATGTCAATCATAACCTGTCGTTAACGACGAGCTATAACACAAACTTAGGAAAGGAAGGGGGGATCGGTTTCCCAGAGCTTTATGAAAAGGACAGTTTCTCTGATTTTCTCTTTCGCTTCAACTATAAGGGGATCCTGAATGCGACAACTTTCATCGAGTCCGGTTTGGGGTGGGTCACGAGGGACTCTCTGATCGAGCCACTTAATGGTGATCTGGGACCGGCACAGTATTACATCGAAGA
>JBATYS010000081.1:0-5429 GCA_049674205.1 Candidatus Aminicenantaceae bacterium | reverse complement strand
ACGAGCTGCATGGCCATCTGGGAATTTATGCAGTAGTCGGAGCAAAAATGGGATTGAGAGCTCGCCAGTATTTTCACATTGGTGTGGATGACATCTCAATCCTCTCGCATGCGGGAAGTACACCCCCATTGAGCTGCATGAATGACGGCTTGCAAGTGAGCACTGGCGGAACTATCGGACACGGATTGATCACAGTTTCCCCTGACCCCCCTTTCCAGCCGAAAGCAAACTTCACTTTTAAAGCAAAAAGCGTTTGTCTCAGATTGAAAGAGAAGTACTGGAATATCATCAGAAGCGATATAAGGACAGGAATCGAGCTTTACGGCCTGAATATAGAAGATTACTGGAAACATGTCCGGAAACTTGCCCTGAACTACTGGCTGGAATGGGACCGAATGGAAATCTTTGATATCACTCCTCAAAACTAAACCCCCGGCCGGACTCGAACCGGCACGTAGGATAACCTACGAGGGATTTTAAGTCTCTTGCGTCAATTATGCGAAGTGGCTAAGACAGGCTTGTGTCCATTTCAAAGCAAAAAATGCGAAAAAATATCAAAACATACGAAACAATAGAAAAGTATAAAAATTTTGTGTTTTCAACAACTTGGATTGTAACTTGCTAAAATTAAATAACTTAGGAAAACAGGGGGGCAAGAATCCCTGCTTCCCAGCCACTCTGAAATATCAAATCTCGCAGATTTTCCTGGCAATACAGATGGATAACACGATCAAATGGCTTAGAATAAGCTACTGGAATGCGTAGAATTGATGCCAATGCTCAAAGACAACAAGAAACAAATGATATTTTTGAAGGCGGATTCAATAAATTCACCCCTAATTTCATCCCTAATGGCTATTGACGAGTTCTGAAGCCGGACTGATACTTTAAAAAGAGACAATGGAACAGAACTATACTGCACAAAAGTGATAAAGACCGGGGAGTCAACAATTTATTAAAGATCGAGCTTTAATGGGAATTCAGAACAAAGAGAGAAACTGAACATGGCCAAGATCCTTGTGGTCGAGGACGACCTCGTCAGCGCCGAGATGATCAAAATCCGGTTGTCAAAACAAGGCTACAAAGTGCTCATCGCCCGCACAGGAGAAGATGGGATCCGGCTCGCCCAGGAAGAAATGCCCGACTTGATCTTGATGGATATGCTCCTCCCGGGGATACACGGTCTCGACGCCACTATTCAGCTGAAGAAAAATCCACAGACCAAGAAGATCCCCATTTTTGCTCTCACCATTATGAATTCTCCCGATTTTATCAAAGCCTGTTATCAGGACGGAATCTGTGTTTTTTTAAGGAAACCCTACGATTTCAAGGAACTATTGGTCAACATACAGAAGTACATCCCAGATGACAAGGACACATCTAAGAAGATCATGATCATCAACGACAATCCAGATCTCATATCGGTCATGACCACAACTCTGAAGCAACATGGATTTGAAGTGATATCGGCTCTTGAAGGCATGATCAGAGTCGACGACGTCCACAAAAAAAAGCCCGACTTGATCCTTTTGGATATCGATATGCTCGAAGACTGGGGAATCACGGTGTTTAAAATACTGAAAAAATCGGATGCGACTATGTCTATTCCAATAGTCCTTATGGCCAATCAGTTAAGTCCGGACGAGCTCAGAGAATTGGCCGCACAATTGGGAGCTGAGGCTTACATCCCAAAATCTGCCGAATTCGAGGGGGCAATCCCCGAGATTAAAAAGATATTTGAAGAATAAGGGAAATGGGTTTGCTTCCTCCTTATATTTTTCTAAAATCACCCCTCAAATCACCGCAAAGGGCGATTGACCCATAAAACCGCTGATGTATCATTGACTTGAAAATGGAAAAAAAACGCATGTACTGTCCGTCTATGGAAATTCCTTTTTCCCCTTTTGTCAACCGACTAAATTTTCCGGAAGACGCGACAGGATAGGATACTTGAGAGAAGGAGGTCTCCCGTGGCAGTCCTAGGTAATTTTGTAAAAAAAATGGATGAAAAGAACAGGGGATTTTCCCCGGAATCGTATGAATCCCACAAACCCATAACTTCGGTGAATAACATGGCTAAAATACTTATGTTAGATTTTGAGGAAAAGGACTTTAGATTTTTCAAAGACAAAGACTTCGATGTCGAGCGGAAGGAAACAAACTGGAAATCTTCCAGCATCGAAAGCCTGTTGATTCCAGAGGCTTGCCGGCTTATTCTCTACCAAGCCAACAATAAAAGCACTATCAGCAGCGCCCACGCCAGAGATTCAGAGAAGTTTAAAAATGTGATCAACAGAGGCGGAGCTGTCGTCTGTTTCATCGGTAAATGCGAGACATTTCACCTGACAAATTTCGTCGGCAATATCCCAAAGATCGAATTCAAGAAGAACGAAACTCCTCATTTAGTCACTCCGATCAATGAAGATCCGTTTGCTTCGATCTTCGACAAATTCGGAAAGTCCATCACAGAAGCCAAAAAACTCTTCCCGCATGCGATGGCTGCCGGTGCGAAAGTCGATTTGAAATCTTGGGACCCCAACTCAGATGGCGAAATGCAGGTTCTTGCAACCAGTTCTGATGGTTATCCGATCTCCGCTGTCATCAGAAATGGGAAAGGATACTATCTCTTCCTCCCCTGGTTCGGGGAAGAAAACATCCGAGTGGCCGAATATATTCTCACAGAGATGTACCCAAAACTAGAAATTGTTGAACCTGAAGTTCCAGAGATGCCCGAAGAACCAGCAACTCTCCCTTCCGATAATGTGACCAATTGGTTGGATAAAGAAGATTATGCTTTCCCCGGACTCCAAGAGCTTTACAAAGAAAAAGAAGAGGCGCGGAAGAAATTCGAGCAGGCCGTCACAAAAATCGACGCCAAGATAGAGGACATCAAAGAAAAGAAACAAGCTCCTTTCCAAAGAATGCTTACCGCACAAGGAGACGAGTTAGCCAAAGCGGTTGTCACAGCGTTGGAATACATCGGATGGAAGAAAGTTATCAATGTCAACGAGTACTGGAAAAATGTAGTACGCGATAAAGAAGAAGACATCTGGCTTCTCGAGGACGACAGCAGTCCTATCGAAGAGACGATCAAAACAGGTTACGTTTTCCTCGTCGATCTCGCAGCTAGCACTGAACCTGCCAAAGATGAAGACTGTGCCGTTCTGCAGAAATACAAGGGAAGACGTATGCAGGAATTCAACAACACCAAGATGAAATCCATTCTGATCGGCAATTACTTTTATGACAAAGAGGCCAAGCTCCGGAAAAATCCATTCACTGAAGAACAGACCTCAGATGTGGAAAAAGACGGAAATGGTGTTCTGACGACGTACGAGCTGTTCAATGCGGTGAAAGCCATTATGGAGAACAAGATTAAAAAGGAAGATATTCAGAAGCAGATGCAGGAACAGACTGGCCAGATCCAATTTAATTTTAGCGTCAAGAAGTAAACTGTCACATCATTTCATCAGAGCAGTATCGATAATCCGGCCTTCAGACTCATATTTGAGGACATTTAGCTTTTTCATGTAGTCTTTAACCACGTTATACAAGAGCATCCCGGTCTCGACCTCTTCGAATGGCAACAAATTCATGGAGGTCAGGAAATTCAGCAACAATTCATCGAGAACAACCCAATAAAGCCCTTCTGGATTTATCGGCTCTCCACTGATTACAATCGATGTGGGGTCGATACGGCTGATTTTCCCTTCGAAGAGCTCTTCTTCTGTCACGGCTGGCTTGGAAGAATCGTAGGCAAAGGTGATTCCAGATGCTTGAAGAGACAGCTCATCTGTGTATTCAACCACCATGGTTGAGAACTCGAGGCCAGCTAAAACTTGTGCTCCCGCCAGAAGTGCTACCTTGACTTTGGAATTGAGGCCAGAAATGGGATCGTAGCCATAAGGAACCGCACGGAGAACGTCATTGCCGACGACTTTGCCTTTGTAGATCCTGTGAGCAATGTAGCCGTTGGCCTCAAAAGCGATCAGGGGATAACCACCCGGAAGCAGTATTCCATTGCTCTCCACTGCATCCCGCAATGAATCTGTGATCAAATTCCCAAGAGCAGTGTCCCTGTAAGGATCATCCGGCTCGCTCTCTTGCTCCAAGTTCCATTTGGCCGTCGCCACATGCTCAGTATAGACTTTTCCAAACCTTGGATCCGTCTCGATTCCGATCTTGAGCTCCTTCAATTCTTCGAGCAGGTGTTTATCCTTTTTGATCTTTGAGTTGATCTCATGCAACCGGTAATCAAGGACTTCCACGCGGCCGCTTCCTCGATCGACATCGACTCTCAGTTCGCCCAGGTATTTACCAAAGGCACCAGCCTGAACGATGATCTTACCATTCACGAATTCGGGTTCATTAAATGGATCGTGAGAATGGCCGCCAACAATAATGTCGATACCTGGAACCAGCGAAAGCCCATACTCATCCTGGAGTTTCCCCAGATGAGACAGACAGATCACAACATCACAGCCACGACCTCGCAAGATCTGAGCGGACTTTCCAGCGGCTTCATACGGATCTCTGAGCATCGCATTGACTTCATCTGAATAATTGAAGGGATCTGTTGTGACAACACCGATCAATCCTATGCGCAATCCTGCCCTGGAAACAATCATATGGGACCGGACGAACTGACTCAAGGGATGTCCTTGAGGAAATTTGATATTCGCGCAGAGCGTGGGCAGTGCCACAGGGCTACCGCCAGAGGATATTCCGGCCAGGATCCCAGCAAGATTATCGGGTCCGAGGTCGAACTCATGGTTCCCAAGACACCAGGCATCATACATCCCTTCCATCATCTTTAACTCTGCGTACCCTAAATATTTGTTGAAAGCAAAAGTCCCGACAAAGGCATCTCCGGAATGAAGAGCAATAAAATTGCTTCCGTTGTCATGCCGGGCCTTTTCGATCAAATGCGAAACCCGGGCAATCCCCCCCCATTTACCTGGGCCAAAGGGATAGAGATGAGAATGTGTGTCGTTGATGTGAAAAATCACTAACTCCTGTGAAGAACAGAAAAGGGGTGCGAAGAGCAGCAAAATGAACAGGGTAAGAGTTCCTAAATTTTTTTTTGTCATGCTTACCTCCTTTAGATTTCCTATTTGCAAATAGGTTTGTGCACTGAAATCGAGCGCTTGTTCTTAAATCACTATCAATATAATTCTGTGCGGATAGGGAGTTGTTAAGAAGATGTTAAGAGTTTGTCAAAAGTTCGTTAAATATGGATTATTCATAAAAGCTGCTGCCACATCTACATTCCCCCCGATTTCACCCTTCCGTCCCCCCTTTCTAACTCACCTGGATTATTCACGAGTTGAGATTGCTGCAAAGGCGAGGCCGTGGCCCACGAAGCTGTAGTGAACTACCGCGAGTGGGCTACAACGAAGGCTTTGTAGTGAGATCGGCTCGCCCGAAGG
>JBATYS010000080.1:0-2246 GCA_049674205.1 Candidatus Aminicenantaceae bacterium | reverse complement strand
GCCAACAAGGCTGAACTCTGGATGGTTTCCCCAGAACGTGAACGATTGTGTTCCTTTGAGGAGATCCCGCTCACACTTGTCAAACACAGTAACTCTGCCGATGTGGAGGCGGAGCTCATCGATGTGGGTACCGGAGTCGGGGAAAAATCATACGAAGGGAAAAATGTCAAGGGCAAGATCGTCTTGGCAACCGAGTATACAGGAAATGTTATGAGAGAGGCGGTTGTCAAAAGGGGGGCTTTGGGTGTTGTCACCTGGTACCCACCTGATGTTCGTCCCGGTTACCCCAACATGATCCGCTACACGGCCGTCTGGCCCCGCTGGGAGGAGAGGGAGCAGATCGGATTCGGTTTTAATGTCAGCAAGAATCAGGGATGGCACCTAAAAAAAAGGCTGGATGAAGGCCAAAAAATCGTGCTGAAAGCCTTTGTGGATGCAGAGTACTATGACAGCGAAATAGAAGCGCTCACAGTATCTTTTCCCGGGAGTGAAGAACCGGACAGAGAGGTATTGATCATCGGGCATCTCTGTCATCCACTCCCCAGTGCCAATGACAATGCCAGCGGGAGCGGAGGAATGCTGGAGATGGCAAGGGCTTTGAAAAGGATGGTGGACTTGGGTCTTGTGGACCCCCCAAAGAGGACAATCCGGTTCCTGTGGGTTCCAGAATTCTATGGCACGGTGCCCTTTATCCAGGCCCATCTGGAGAGAACGCGGAACACTTTGGCTGTCATCAATTGCGATATGATCGGAGAGGACCTCCATCTTACAGGTGGCACATTCAATATCACTTGTACACCCGACTCATTGCCCAGCTATCTCAACGATGTCGTCGTTAACTTCACAAAACTTGCAGATCGCCTTCGCTTACAGAGCATGAACGGCAGCTCTCATCCCTTTGCCTACAGAGTACAACCCTTTGGTGGGGGGAGTGACCACTACATTTTCAATGATGGAGCCCTACGCGTGCCTGCAGTCATGTTCGGTCATGGCGACACATTCCATCACACAAGCCTCGATACGCCCGACAAAGTGGATGCCTCCGAGCTCCGCCGTGTCTGTTTTATTGCACTGGGATCCATGTATTATATGGCGAACGCATCGGAAGCAGAGGCAAAAGAGATGGCCCGGCTCATCTGCAGGAATGGGCTTGCTCGCCTCTCTGCGGATTATTATGACACTCTTGCTCTGATGTGCAAAGCCAGTCCAGCAGAACTCCATGATATTCATAAACAACTCCTGAATGTCATCGAACACTCTACAAGGAGAGAAACGCAAGCTATCCTGGCCACTTCGGTTTTCTCGAAAAATCCACAATACAAAAAGGATATCGCGCATGTAACCGGGAGCATTAAAACGTTGGAGTCAACATTTCGAGCGGATGCAGAAAAAGCGTATAAGGACCTCTGTCGCCAAAAAAGCTTGAAACCTCTGACCATCTCTATGACCGAAGAAGAGGAGAACCTCCGGAATATCGTGCCCGTAAGAGCGGAGGATTTTGTCTGTCCGCTCCAAGAGAGTTATGTGATAGAGAAACTCGGTCCTGATGCCTTGAATGACGTGCAGCTCCCACGGTATGCGGCTTATGAGGCACTGAATTATGTGGATGGCCATCGCAGTCTTCTTAATATCTGCAAAGCAGTTTCTGCGGAATATGGCCCGATCGATCCGAAGATAATTCTTTCTTTTTTCCGAGTGCTTGAAAAGGTTAAACTGGTCCAAATCCATGAAAAATAGCATCACTCCCTTCCAGAAGATCGTGCAGGAACGCCGGAGCATACGGCGCTACACTGAAAAGCCTGTGGAAAGGGACAAGATCCTTGTGTGTCTTGAGGCCGCCCGGCTGGCACCTTCTGCAGACAATTCTCAGCCGTGGCGTTTTCTGGTCCTCGACGATCTGGACCTGAAGCAACGTTTCTGCGATGAGGTGTTCTCTGGAATATATTCTGTCTCAAAATTTGCAAAAAAAGCCCCGGTCCTGATCGTGATTTTGGCGCGACTGAATATCATCGCACACAGGGTGGGCAAGCAGATCCAAGACATCCAATTCCATCTGCTGGATATCGGCATTGCCGGCGAGCACATCGTGCTTCAAGCCGAAGAGCTCGGATTGGGAACGTGTTGGATCGGATGGTTTAACACTCGTAAAGCGAGAAAAGTCTTGAAAATTCCCCGAGAATACAAGATCGCCTCTCTTCTTTCCATGGGATATTATGAGCAAAAGCCGTCGAAGTTAAAAAAGCGGA
>JBATYS010000079.1:0-1538 GCA_049674205.1 Candidatus Aminicenantaceae bacterium | reverse complement strand
GTTCTTCACAATGTGATCTGACATCAGCCGCAGAAGCTCCGCCCCTCTTGGTCCCCAACAATGGGGTTTTCTATCCCCGTACTCGACGACACCATCATAATAGGGATTTTTTGTTCTTTCGAGGAATCTCTCCAGCAGTCTGACAGCACTGTCTAGATAAAAGGTATCCATGTCCCCCACGTAAATGTGGAGCTTTCCCTTGAGTTTTGGACCGAGTGTCGCCCAATCTCTCTGCAGGATATGCCGCAGATCGTAGTTCTCTCTCCAATACTCGGCTACAGAGGGATCGATCTCGCCCGTGCGCTTATCGAACAGAGGTTTTACGTAGCCGTCTGAACCTGCCGGCCCATAGACGGCCTCGAAGATGTCGATCTGCTCGCCGGACCTGTTTTTTGTGCCCATGGCGAGCTCCATGTGATTGCGCTGTTTTAAAGTCAACTGGGAAATGCCATCGATCGACCGGTCGCTGGAAGTGGGAACCTTAATCCAACCGAGCTCTTTGTAGTAGGCATTCTTATCCTTATAGATATCGAGCGTCTGAAAATATCGAAAATCAACAGGATCGGGGCACAGGGACCAAGTCCCTCCGAAAAAGTCGGGATGAAAGATCTGTAATGCCAAGGATTCCCATCCGCCGGTGGAACCTCCGGAGAGGACCCGGGCATAGGGCTTAGGGATGATCCGGAAATGTTCCTCCACATACGGGATGAGCTCCTGCATGATCGCATCGCCATAAGGGCCACAGTTCTCCGAATTCACAGCATAGGAGTCATCATAGTAGGGACAGGGATGCTGGAAAGTGACAAAGATCATCCGGGGGCACTCATCGGACACCCAATACTTGGAGAATTCAGACCCTCTCCTCTGCCTGGGATCATCTTGATCGGACCCGGTGAGGTCAAAACCATTGGGCGATCTCAGGGAAAAGTGCCCCTGGATGTAATTCACAGGATACTTGACATCAGGATGTTCTTCGTAACCTTTTGGCAGCAGAATTGTCGCCCCCAAATAGATGGGCTGTCCCCAAAATTCGGTGAGGATCTCACTCTTGAATTTGATGCGCTTCACCCAAGGTGTGTCTTCGGGGATTTTGATGGGTGGGATGACATTTTTGCAAATGAGCGTTATGGTCTTTGTTTCGGATGGATCGATCTTGACCTCGACCACATCACTTATGATGTTTCCAGGAGAGCGGGTCCATTGTTGTCCTTCCCATTGGTCATTGTGGATCCATAATGTGTGGCCATCCGAGCGCTTGAATTCAGTGTAGACATTCACAACTCCCTGGACTTGGTACTCACCGGGTGGGAGGTCCTTGATGCTCTCGAGAGGATATCCGAATACCGATTGATCGATGGAAACTTCTTCGCCTGCTTTTATGGATTCCACATCCTTCCCGAAAAAGGGAACACCGTGTGTGCCCACCTGGAATCTCGGTTCTCTCCCTTTATTCTCGGTAATGATCACGAATACACGGCCAGTGATGGGTTCTGAGTAAGTTTCAGGTGTGAAGGAAATGGAGAATTTGAGCCCGGACT
>JBATYS010000078.1:0-9813 GCA_049674205.1 Candidatus Aminicenantaceae bacterium | reverse complement strand
AGAAACCGGTCCAGAAATAATGGGGCATTTTGTGGTGAAGGATCGATGCGACGGTGGCCATACGTGCAATCCTGTTATCTGTTCTCTGGAGAAGCTCTTCCAGTTGGTTAAATATTCGTTCGTATCTCTTGGTGAGGGTTCTTGGGTCGAGCACAACATACCTCCATTTTCTCCGGCTTTAAGGAAAACTCAGTCGAAAATGTAACACTGCCCCCTCACATGAGTCAATGTTTTATTCTGGATTGGGAGCATCTCCAAAACCGTGATGAATGACGTTTCGAGTGTTCTAATTGGTGATTTCGAAAACACGCTTAGTTTCCCCAGCGAGGAAACTTCGCTCGGAACCGGGCTTCCCTCACATCTCCCCTAGGGAGATGTGCCATGCCCGTCCAGCCCTTCTCACGGTTTTCTCCACCACACAATTGGAACACTCAATGACGAACTGTGTATTCATGCCATCACGGTTTTGGGGATGCTTCCTTCTGGAGCGAAAACATTCTGTAACGCTTTCTGCTTTTATGAAGGGATGCCGGATTGACATTTGATAGTGCTTTCATTGTTGTCACTACGATGGGGAAGGAGATCCATAGAATGCAACAGAGAACTTTTAAACTTTGTGTATTTCTGTCTCTGCTTTCTTTTATCGCGGTGGCTGCAACAGGAGATGCGAGGGGCAATATTTACCAACTAATAATCCCTGGGATCATCTCGTAGATGTTCCCTATGAAACCCTCGAGAGGATGGAAGAAGGGCCCGTCCTAGACCTCAGTTTCGAAGGAGAACTCGTCAAAGAGCTCAGCACACGGCCCAACAAGCCAGTCTATCTCATCGAACGCGGAAAAAAAAGAGGAGTCACATCACCGAAAGTTCTCCAGCGCTTAGGGGGCTTGGAGAATGTCTATGAGATTCCTGCAGAGATCATCAACTCCTATCCGGTAGTTAATAGGAGGGGTTTGAGTGCGGGCTGATGTCAGCAAAAGGGGGGTTGATGATGGGAACCAAAAAAGGTGGGGGCTCTCCCCAGCCCGCAAAAAAGAGCCAATATCATTATAACAAAAAAAATGCTGTTGTAAAGAAAAAAATAAAAAAAAATTGAATTTCTATAATTTTATGAATTTATCCCAATAAAGTGTTCCCCATTTTCTCTTTTAAGTTTCAAACTATTCATTCTCTCGGGAAAACAATTTGTAGAGTTTGAGATCGTGGATCTGCCGCATTTTTTGTAGGCTTGAGGACGCTTAGCAAGTGAGTTTGGAGGATTTGGGGATGTCTACCCTGTATAGGTGGCGCTCTACAGGGAAGGATTTTTTCGAAATATATCTTGACATTATCCCTGTTTTTTTATAAAAATTTTGACAAGACCAGTAAAATTGGTTCAAAGTTCTTTTTAGAAGCGGATTCCATGCTAGATAAAGCATTAAATTTTACTTGGAGGTAAAATAAATGGCATACGAATTCACAAATTCAAAAGGTGTAAAGTATTATCTCCATTTTAAGGATGTAAACCTAAAAGGGGGGAGGCAACAACGAATTTACTTTTTTGCACGGGATGTCAGAGACGGTTCCCTGAATGCGGTTCCTGACGCTTACAAAGTCATTGAAACCGAAAGAACGGGGATGCCCATCCTGAAAAAGAAATAAGCTTCTCCCGATAGGAGGGAGTGGCCTTACGATCTGGCCACTCCCTTTTGTCATTATTTCTTTTCTGAATTCTTTCCGCGCTTTTTACGCTACATCTTTACTTCTGGACTAATACAGTATGTAGTCCTATTGTGTATGCGTTTTCCTTCCGTGTGATCGTTTCTGTTTTACTGCATATTCGGCAGTTTCTCTGCCGTTTTCCTAACGTTTTGGTGTGTTCTGGGGCCAGTTGTCCTTTAATTGTGACAGAAGGGGCCTTTGTCTTTCTCTTTTTTCTGGGTGAGCGGCCTGGCATATTTTTTGCAATATTGATTAGCAGAAAGGAGGAAGCATGAGAAAACTTCTGATAATTACCGTAGGCTTTTTGCTTTGTCTTCCCCTCTTCGTTTATTCGGATAATGGTGATGAATACTATGACTATAGTTTTGCGCGGATGAGCTATGTGACAGGCGATGTGTTTATTGAGAGAGCTGCTGATATGGGATATGAGCAGGGAATAGTCAATCTCCCTATAGTCGAGAATGACAAGCTTGGAACCAGAGATGGCCGAGCAGAAATTCATTTTGGTAAAAAAAATTATCTCAGGATCGATAGATACACGCATGTTGATTTCGCCGAGCTTCCCAGGAAAGGATATGACCAGGTCAAGCTCAACTTGCTCTCTGGGAACATCTACTTGAGAGTGAATTTTTTAGGTCAAGAGAAGGATTTTGAAGTTCATACACCGGATGCCTCTTTTTACATTCTCGAAGAGGGACTTTACCTAGTTAAAGTTGTGGAAAACAGTGAGACAGAGATCCATGTTGTGGATGGGGCTGTCGAAGCAGCGGGTGAAGAGGGATCTGTTCTTGTCAAGTCTGAAGAAAGACTGGTGGCTTCCAATGGCACTTTTCGTTCTGACCCGGAATATTTATATGCCAGTTACAGCGATAGTTTTTCCGAGTGGAACAACTCGCGAGATGTTCTCCATTTCCGGACCGTTCAAAAAACGTATCTCCCCTCCGAACTCTATGAATATGAATCGGAACTTGCCACCAACGGTCGTTGGGCTTATGAGGCCTCATACGGTTATGTCTGGGTCCCTAATGTTTATCACCACACCTGGCGGCCTTATCATGATGGAAGATGGCTGTGGTATCCGGTTTGTGGTTGGACCTGGGTACCCTATGCGAGCTGGGGATGGTGTGTCAGCCATTACGGCAGGTGGCACTGGCGGTTCGGTTTGGGGTGGTACTGGATCCCGACGAATTCCTGGGGTCCTGCATGGGTGCACTGGCATCACGGATACGACTATTTCGGTTGGTGTCCTGTAAGCTATTGGGGCTACCCTGTTGTCGTTCAGAACAACTACTTTTACGGGCGTTGGAACGACCGGTATTATCCCGTAAATTCAAGAGCTCTGACTGTCATTCACAAGAATCAGCTTCAAGCTCCTCGAATATCTAAGGTTGCTCTTTCACAGAGTCAAACGAATCGATTGGGAAAAATCTCTCTTGCTGCTAACCAGCCAAGAGTAAAAGGCACTCCCCAAAAGAATAGTTTGGCGAGTCAAAAGGCTTCCAAAGTTCTGGAGAGGTCAAATATCCGGAAGGTCGGCAAGAGTTATGCCACCACCCAAGCCCTGCGCTCCACGTCTCAATCACGATCGGCTAATATCACAGGCAAAACCAAATCCGAACGTTCGGCAGTGACAAGATCAGAGCAGGCCCAAGTACCAAAAAATTCTGTTTCTCGTTCATCGTCGCGGACTTCCACAACAACCCTTTCCTCCGAGCCAGTGAAATGGGGGTCTTCAAAATCGGGGGATTTGGCCACGTCTCAGCGAACGCGAGCACGGACTGCCATAAAGACCTACCCCTCGCGGGCAATGTCCTCTGTGCGTTCCAGATCTTCTGTGGCGACAGGTCGCGTATCCGGGTCTACTGTGACTTATTCTTCTCGCACGACCTCACCTGCTGTAAAAATTTATCCCTCTCGGAATTCATATTCATCCCCCCAAGGTTCATCTAAAAGCAATAGCAACGAATATTCGTCCACTCCTCGAACGAGCACCAAAGACACATCCTCTTATAGCGATACGTCACGATACAGCCGTCCGTCGCGTTATGGTTCCTCCTCAATGACATCGCGATTTTCCTCCTCTTCTTACAGGTCCTCCCCCTCGGTCAAGTCGTCCTCATCGTACGGGTCATCGTCCTCATACAGGTCATCTCCACGGGACACATCACGAGGAAACGTATCATCCCGCAGTTTTTCATCGCCAACAAGGAGTTCGCAGAGCTACACAAAAAGCAGCCGTTCTTCGTCCTCCTACAAGTCGTCTTCAGGCAAGGCCTCTTCATCACGAAGTTCTTCCCAAAGTCGTGGTCGAACCTCGGTCGGCTCAAAGTCGGTCAAGAGCGGCTCAAAGGATTCCACAAGAGTCAATAGGAAATAAGCGAGCAGGTTAATTTTCTGCTTTACATTTCATGCCTTCAATGGTATAAAGTATCCTGTTTTAAGGAACGAGAAGTGTCTCTTTTTCCAGCGCTTTGAAGAAAAGATATCTTGACATTTCTTTCGAGCGAGAGATTTAAATTGGAGGTATGACTCATGGCTATTCGATTATTGAATCCCGCAAATGGACAAAGCATCTTGGATAGGGCACCCGCCTTTCTTGGCATAACGTTTTTGGCTTTTTTTCTGGTAATGGGCACGGTATCCTGTGGAACAACAGAAGAGAGTGTGGGAGAGGAAACCTTTGCTGTTAAGGAAGGGATCATTGAATTTGAAGGAACAGTTAAAGTGGCCGTAGGGAGATATGTTTTTATCCCTGAAGCCCGCGGATTTGATATTATCCTTCAAGGCGATATTGAAGGCGGAATAGAAGGACTTGTGGGTAAAGAGGTCAAAGGAGAGGGAGAATATTCCCCAGAGATACCCTCCATTTTAATAGCAAATAGTCTTTATGAGAAGGATGCCGGCGGTGAAGGGATGAATATCTTTACAAGACGCGGGGATGTGATGGTCGCAGAGTGGATGACTCAACAGGGAAGGGATGAAGTTTTCGCTGCTTTAGTGGACCTGGAATATGATAAGAAAGAAGGATGGGAAGGAAAAGAAAAGGCGAAAGTCTTTGGCAAGTTGGAGCAGAATGAAGACGTGCTTAACATCGTTGTCCTGGATGACAAAGACAGAGAAATCGGCCGAATCATCGTCGATAGTATGGATAACCTTGCAGACTTCTATATCAAGAAATTGAATCTTTTCGATAAATTCTGGTTCTACATGGATGTGAAAGAAACAGTGGAGTGGAACACACGGCGAAGGAGCCGGGAGTTGTTCCATGCGGATGTACTCTTCGCCGGTCTTTACTAACCTGAATTATTCATAAAAAATATCGATCCTTGTTACAAATATATTAATATCAGAACATTACGCTGTTTTTGCGGGGATTTTCTGACAATTCCGTTTTTATTTCTCCTTTTTCTTTCTCAATTTGGCGATAAATCCAGACAGTGCTGTAGCCAGCAGGAAAGCAGCCCCGATCCATATCACTTTGATCTGATTCTCTTCAAAATGAACGAGCAGATTGATGACAAAACCGATCAAGAGAAGTAGTACAAAGACAGCGAGCGCGATAAGAAAGTGTACTGTAAAAATCGAAAGACAGCCTTGATCCTCTTCCTCGTCTTCATAGCCCGCATCTCGACCGGTGTCATCTGATTCCCAGTATAGCGCGCCACAAGACGGACACCTCCTCTGGTTATGCGGAATCTCGGAGTCACAGTGTGGACAGATTTTCATGAGTGCTCATCCAGGGATGATTTTCACAAAGACTTTCCTGTTTCGCGGACCATCAAATTCACAAAAGAAGATTCCCTGCCATGTGCCTAGAGATAGGCTGCCATTGTTTATCAATATGCTGGCTGAACAACCGACAAGGGTTGACTTCACGTGACCCGGTGAATTGCCCTCCATGTGTCTATATGGGAGGGAATCGGGAACGATGTTGCGAAGCGCCATTAGGATGTCTGATTTGACAGATGGGTCTGCATTTTCGTTGATCGTGACACCCGCAGTTGTGTGGGGGACATAGATTAAACAGACACCATTATTGACTTGAGAATTTGTGATGATGTTTTTGACAGAAGACGTGATGTCGATGAGCTCATCTTTGGCATGGGTCTTTACATCAAATACCGTCATTTTTCGTCCCTTACTTAGTGAAATTTTGTTGGGTCATTTTAACACAAATCCGGTTTGGTGGGCGAATTTTGATGTGTTTTTTAGCAGCTGAAATAAAAAATTGCACAAATATAGAATAAAAGCAGAAAAAGCTTGACAAGGGGAGAACGCATGTATTAGATTATTTGAGCTGATACAATATTTAGTACACTTCCTGGAGGCAATACACAACATATGGATGAGTGCCGATGTTCTTATTTTTGTTTTCCGGAAGGATGGACAGAAGCAATTGTACCGAGTGAAAAGTTCTAAAACAAACGGCACTTACTGCCAACGGACAAGGAGGCTCTAAATGGTGAGATCGATCTCGAGGATCAAAAAACGCGACGGATTAATCGCAGATTTTGTGCAAGACAAGATCACACATGCCGTGTTCAAGGCCATGGAATCCAATGGCATGGCCGATCAGCAGTCAGCCCAGAAGATCTCGGATATTGTTACGTTTGTACTGGAAGATAAATTTGGAGGTTACACCATACCATCGGTAGAACAAATTCAGGACATTGTTGAAATGGTTCTGATGAACCAGGGCTACAATGAAATTTCCAAGTCCTACATCCTCTACCGTGAAAGACATAAAGACATTCGTGAAGCTCGAAAGATCGGGATCAATCTTGAAAGACTCATCAAAGACTACATCAATGACCTGGATTGGAAGATCAGGGAAAACAGCAACGAAGGTGTCATGAGCTTTTCGGGGTTGAATGCCAGGATCGCGGGAGAGGTGCTTGCCAATTTTGCGCTCAACCAACTCTATTCAGAGCAGATCAAGAGGGCTCATCTGGATGGCGATCTTCACATTCATGACCTGTCCTATCCGATTGTGGGCTACTGTGCCGGCTGGTCTCTGGAAAATCTGTTGAGGAAGGGATTTGGGCACGTGCCCAATCAGATCCATTCCTATCCCGCCAAACATCTGGAGACAGCAACGCTCCACATGGTCAATTTTATTGGCACAATGCAGGGGGAATTTGCTGGCGCTCAGGCTTTCTCCAGTGTTGATACACTCCTGGCTCCTTTTGTCAGAGCCGATAACCTGGATTATACGAGCGTGAAACAGGACCTTCAGAAGCTCATCTTCGGTCTGAATGTCCCCTCACGGTGGGGATGGCAAACGCCTTTTTCAAACTTAACTTTTGACCTGACAGTCCCGGATGACATGAAAGACAAGCGTGTGATCGTCGGTGGTGAGGAACTGGATTCGACCTACGCTGAATATCAAGAAGAGATGAACATGATAAACAAGGCCTTCCTGGAGTTGATGATCGCAGGCGACCAGAGCGGCCGTGTCTTCACTTTCCCCATCCCTACATATAATCTGTCCAAAGATTTCGATTGGGATTCTCCCATCTCCGACCTTCTATTTGAGGTAACCGCTAAGTATGGGATCCCTTATTTTCAGAATTACCTGGGAACCAATCTTGACCCAGGGGATATCAGAGCCATGTGTTGCCGTTTGAACCTGGATCAGAGAGAGTTACTGCGCCGGCCTGGAAACATTTGGGGCCCGGGTGATTCCACGGGTTCCATCGGAGTCGTAACCCTTAACCTGAACAGGATCGGGTATGAAGCGACTACAAAGGAAGAATTCTTTGTTCAGTTGAAGAGCAAAATGGTCCTGGCGAAAAAAGCGCTGGAAACCAAACGCGAGGTCGTGAACAATATGTTGAGCAAAGGGCTCATGCCCTACACACTGGTGTATCTCGGCCATTTCGATAACCATTTTTCGACCATCGGGTTGTTGGGGCTGCACGAAGCATGTTTAAATTTTCTTGACAGAGGAGTGGGCACTCCTGAAGGGAAAGAATTCGCCATAGAAGTCCTGGAATTCATGCGCCGGACTATCCAGGAATTTCAGGAAGAGACCGGGAATCTGTACAACCTCGAAGCGACTCCCGCAGAGTCCACTTCCTACCGACTTGCCCGGCTGGACAGGCAAAAATACAACAGTATCATCACGTCAGGCACGGACAAGTATCCTTTCCTCACTAACTCCTCTCAACTGAATGTGGATGCGACCCGGGATGTTTTCGAGGCGATCGATCACCAGAAGGACCTCCAACCTATGTACACAGGAGGGACTATTTTTCACGCGTTCTTGCCCGAACCCATCGATCCCGCCACATGCAAGAAACTGGTCCAGAAGATCTCCCAGACAAAGTTGCCCTATTTTAGCATTACACCCACCTTCAGTGTCTGTAAGAACCATGGCTATATCGGGGGAGAGGTCAAAGAATGTCCGGAATGTGAAGAGCCTACAGAGGTGTATTCCAGAATAGTCGGGTATCTCCGACCAGTGGCAACTTGGAATGATGGGAAAAAACAGGAATTTAAAGAACGAATCACCTATACAGAATTAGTCTAAAGCGGGGAGTAAAATGCAATATATCTTGTTCACCTATCCCAATTGCTCTCAATGCGAGACGCTTAAGTCATACCTGAATGGGAACAGCTATAAAGCCCAGGAATACAATTTGACGCAGAAAGACAGCAAGATGAAGATCAGAGAATTCTTGGATGTGTTGAAGAGGGATGAAAAAGGGGGAATACTTATCCCGACATTGATCATCCTGAACGATGGGGATACCGAGGCTGTCCTGAACACACGTGAGGAGTTTGAAGCTTGGTCGAGATCAAAGGACTAGAAAAGTTCGCCCCAAGGGATTTCCCAGGATTCATAGCTGCTACGGCTTTTTTGGGCGGATGCAATTTTAAATGCCCCTTCTGCCACAATGCGGACCTTGTATTGCGGCCGGAATCCCTGCCGACTTTCCCATTGGATTATTTTTTGGGTTTTCTGGATATGCGAAAAGACTGGCTTGAGGGAGTCTGCATCACGGGTGGGGAGCCTCTTTTGCATGATGATCTAGACGTGCTCTTGACAATTATTAAGGAGAGAAATCTCTTAGTGAAGATCGACACGAACGGCGCTTTTCCAGAACGCCTTGATTCTCTGATCAAAAAGGGGCTTCTTGATCACGTGGCTATGGATGTGAAAACATCCTTCGAAAAGTATCCCAAGGCCGCTGGCGGTCCCGTTAACATCGAGGACATCAAAAAGAGCATTGCTATTATCAAAGAGTCAAACCTGGATTATGCATTTCGCACGACTGCAGTTCCGGGTCTGGTCGACCGTGAGGATATTGAAAAAATTTCTTTGGCATTGCAGGGATCAAAGATGTTTCATATCCAGCAGTATGTGCCCAACAATACCCTGGAGGGCGATTATGAAAATATCAAGCCCTACCCTGCAGAAGAGTTGAAGAGTTGGGTAAAAATCGCAGAGCCCAATTTTACAGAAGTCCAATTGGAAGGTGTGTGAGACATGGAGATTAAAGTCAAGCGAATTCATAATGATGCCAAGCTTCCCTGTTATGGGCATGTTGGAGATGCAGGACTCGACCTTTTCTCAGTGATGGAGTGTGTTCTCAAGGGCGGAGAAGCCCGGGCCATCTCCACGGGCATCCAGGTGGCCATTCCCGATGGCTATGTGGGTTTGATCTGGGATAAAAGCGGTATTTCACTTAAAAATATACACCGGTTGGCGGGTGTTGTGGATTCCGGTTATCGAGGCGAAATAAAGATCGTCATGACCAATCTGAGTACCGAAGCTTTTTCCATCGAAAAAGGAATGAAGATTGCCCAGATGCTCATCCAGCCTGTTATTAAAGTCAAAGTGGTCGATTCTGAGGTGCTGGATGAAACGACCAGGGGAGAGAATGGCTTTGGGAGCACAGGAAAATACTGAGCCCTTCACACGGTTTTCTCCACCACACAATTGGAACACTCAATAATGCAGTGTGATTTATAGCATCACGGTTTTGGGGACGTTTACCTGCAACCAAAACTGTTTGACTGCCTCTATGCCCTTTGGTATAGTGACCCCCTGTGAAAGTGAGCAAGAAAAAGATGATCCAAATCGTTATAGGTGCTGTCATTGGCGGA
>JBATYS010000077.1:0-2869 GCA_049674205.1 Candidatus Aminicenantaceae bacterium | reverse complement strand
GCTCGGTGCAGCTTACAGGAATGACAAGCTCGGACTTCTCCTTCACAAGAATCGTAGTGTTGAGCACCCTGTTTTGTTTCGCCCCAACGACCTCTTCACCATCAAGAAGGAGGATAGGAATTTCCGCACTATTGATCACTTTTAGCTCGGGCACAGAACCCTCGTGGCTGACCTCTGTGATGGTCAACACCTGCTTGGCCAGAGCTTCTTTTAAGGTCAGGTACTCAGGAGAATCATCCAGTGAAGTCAGGAGAGGAATAACTCCCATGTTCTTGAAATGCTGCAATTCCCCGAATTCAAAACTTGTCAGGTATTTCTTTATCGTCGTGTCCATCAGACCCCCTCATGGAAATTCGGGGACAGGCTACTTTTTACAGGGGTAATTTAAAAAGCAGCCTGTCCCCTTTTATGCCACACTTATAGCCAACTCTTACATCTTTTTTCTTATATACACCAGTCCTTCGTTCGTCACTGTGAAAAAGAAATCTCCTGCAGCAGTATAAGATTCTCTGATCATATTATTCTCGATGAGTTCCCGCACGACCACCTGGAACTCTTTTCTATCTTTCTCGGGAGAAACCTTTTTATAGTTATCGAATAAAACTCCCAGAGCTACTTCCTCTGTTTCTTCCGCAAGATTATAGAGGATGTTGAGATGCTCATCACTCAGGTCTAATTCCATCTCTTTTGATTTGTCTTCCTTGGGCCTCTTTATCTTTTCTGTTTTTTCTTTTTCCTTAGGTGTCACTGCTTTAGCTTTTGGTCGTGCTTGATCCAATTTTTGCTGGATATCACTTTTTATCTCTTCCTTGACTTTTTTAATAGCTCTTTCGATGTCGGCCTTGTTTTTTTGGCGCACTTCATAGATATACTCCCTCAGCTGGTATTCCTTATAGTCATCAACTTCTTTTTGAGGTGTTTCCAGATCGCGAGGGGATTCATTCTCTTGTTCCTTGTTCTTTTCAGCGTTTTTACGAAGTTCGCTAGCCATCTGTTTCAGTTCCTTATATTCCTCGAGGATCTCTCTTATGTTGGCCTTCATAACTCTTTGAGTTCTTCTGTAAAGGAAAAACATGATGACCAAAAGCCCTATCGCGATGAGTAAAAAAATGTAATCTGCTATTGATATGTTCATGATGCCACCCTTGTTCCTATGTTAGTCTATAACAATGAAAAAAATTTGCAAAGAAATTTTTAAAATGAGAGATCCCTAATATAAGAAAAGGGGACAGTCCCCTATTTCCAGAGGTGAAACAAAAAGGGGGCAGTCCCCTTTTCTCAGCACCTCTTTTAACCGCCTCTCCAATTTCCAAAACTGGTATCCTCCAGCTGATTCTTGTAAGATAGAAAACAATGGATCAAAAAAAAATCACGGGGATTGCGTTCACTGTGTTCATCTGGATCTGTATTGTGTGGTTGCTCTATCCACTGATCACTCTGGATTCGATAAGCATGATCAACGCAAAGCAGTATCTCTACAGATCTGCCATCGGAATCGGTCTGATGATCATCCTCTTTGGCAAGACCGTATTCGATTTTCTGTTTCCACAAGCCACCAACAGAAGAATCCCTGTCATAAACACAATATTTTTAATCGTCTATTCTTTTCTTATGACAGGAGGAATTATTTATATGGTCAGTCGATTGATAGTGCTTTACATCCGAAATCAGGGTGATAGCATGCCATCCTATTTCTGATCGAATAAAGCAGATTCCATCCACTTCCAGGAACGCAGAATCAAAATCGTCACAGAATACGATTATGTTTGCATTTTTGTTCCAAATGAATATAAATACTCGTTTGAACCAGAACGATTCTTTTTGAGATGTAGGGCCTGTTCTTAGAACTTCTTAATAAGAAGTAGCATCCGTTCCCCGAACGGACAGTTTGGAAAACGGTCCTGACAATCAGAAAAATTGGCACCTTTTTGAACTAAAGATGTGAGGAATCGTAAGTATTAGAAAGACGCAATAGAAAGAATATGATTGTTTCTTGCTTAAACACATTTCACTCCAAAGAGGAGACTTACTCATGAGAAAAATTGCGCGGTATTTTGTTATTTTGTGGGCTCTGGTTTTCATCTTCACAAATGTATCGGCCATGGATGTTCCGACCTTGGAAGGCCACTGGGAGGGATCTATCGATATCCCCGGAATGACACTGGAGGTCGACATTGACTTCAGAACAAATGAGGATGGTTCATGGGAGGGAGATATTTCCATCCCCGCCCAGAAAGCTAAAGACGTTCCGCTCACCAACATCAGCATGGCTGGGAAGGACGTAAGTTTTTTCATTTCCGAAGTCCCGGGCGATCCGACATTTAAAGGGACATTCAGCGCCGATGGGACGAAAATAACCGGAGATTTCACCCAAAATAAGCAAACATTTCCCTTCGCGCTCGGCCGTGAAGCTAGCCCTGTCATCAAGGCCAAAGAAGCAATTGCGGATTTTGATAAGATCATCGAAAAAGGGATGAAAAGCTTGAATAATCCCGGCGTTGCAGTCGCCATCGTTAAAGACGACGAAGTTATTTTCTCCAAAGGATTCGGCTATCGAGATGTGGAAAATAAAACGCCGATGACTGCAGACACTCTCTTGGCCATCGGATCTTCCTCAAAAGCATTTACGACTTTCACGATGGGAACGTTGGTCGACGAGGGAAAACTGGAGTGGAACACGCCCGTGCGAGAATACATCCCCTGGTTCCGCCTCTATGATCCCTTTGCCACAGAACGTTTGACTCCCCGAGACCTGGTGACACACCGTTCCGGCCTCCCCCGGCATGATGCGATGTGGTACAACAACTACTCAGCCAGCCGTGAAGAATTTGTGAGGCGCTTGGCATACCTGAAACCCACTGCAGACCTG
>JBATYS010000076.1:0-5869 GCA_049674205.1 Candidatus Aminicenantaceae bacterium | reverse complement strand
GGATACGCAGTCCAATTAGAAGGGTAGGATAAGAAATGGCGAGTTTTCACCCAAAGCCCAGTAAAAAGCCTGGGATTCTTCCTTGTTCTCCAGGGTTACCTCAAATACGGTAAAGGACTGTTTCTTCACCTTGGTCCAGACAGTTTTTAAGGGCGGGTAAAAATGCCACCTTAGGCTGTAGCCTATGTTTCTCAGAAAGGATGTCCACCCTGTCGATTGTGGCCCGATATACATGGAAATGTTCTGCTCCAACCTGAGAGTGTAACTTGAAGGCATATCACTTAGCTCGAGAGTCTCCAGTTCAAATGTTGTTTCTTGATCGGTCTCGCCCGGCTTTATATCTTCTCTTTGGGGAGGAAATAAAGCGCTTTTTTTCAAAAGAGATGCCGGATTTAACGGTATAGGGTCCCCCCACAAACGGATTTTTTCTATCTTCCAGGTTCTGAGGATTATCCCCTTTGCCTTCAGGTCAATTTTCCGTCCTGGAATATCGAAGACTATATAAAGATCGGTTGAAACGGCGAGCGAGAATTCCGCCTGAAGAGACTGGCTCACCTGGGTTTCTGTGTCTGCGGACCGGGATAGCCCCCCACTCAAGAGTAAGAGGAAAATTATAAAAATCCACTTGGTCCGCATATCAATAAATGAATATGGGAGTTCCGATCGTAACTTCCACGAATAGTTTTTTGAGATCTTTATCTCCCACTCTTATACACCCATGGGTCACATTTCTCCCTAAAAGCCGAGTGTATAGCGTTCCATGGATGAAGTATCCATCTCCAAAGCCCAAAGCGTAATCCCCTAAGACACCCGTTTCAATCCTATCATTCGGATTTGTGGGGATTTCTTTTGCCTCTTCTATGAATGCCCAGTCAGGCTTTATCCAGCTCGGGTCCTTGATTTCCGACGTGATAGAAAAGACTCCTCTGGGAGTGTCAAAAACCCATGTCCTTTTTCCCCCCGGCTCCTGGAGGATGTTACCGCTCCCACAAGAGACAACGGCTCGAAGGAGAATCTCAGTTCCCTTCCTGAGGCAGAGAATGTTTTTACCCGAATCGATAACAATGTAGACTCCTTTAGGAGCCAATTTCTGGATCTTTCTCTCCAACACAGCCCTGTCAACTCTCTTGCTTGCTGTTCCCGCCTGTGTCGAGTTATCCGCCACCGAAACAGCCTTCCATCGTGACTGCGTCCGGCTCCCCAAGTAGTAACCAATCCCGACTAAGATCAGAAAAACTGTGAGGATCACTCCAAGAATAGAAAAATACAGCTTCTTTTTACGCATGTTTTACCGGTTCTGACCGAAAAAAAGATCGTTCTGGCGTCGCGTCGATCCCACAATGGTCACGGTCGTACCGACATCAATCAGGTCGTAAAACTTATCCAAGTCTTCATTTTCGAGAGAAATGCAACCATTTGTAATCGAATCCATGCCTCCTCCGTGGATCTCGATCAATCCTCCGATGCCCACTCCCGGTGGAATGATATTCTCCGCCCTTCCCCGCACAAAACGTTTCTGATCCTCTTCGTTGGGATAATTCAGCAGGAGCGCTTTGTAATACTGACTTAGCGGAATTTTCTTAACGATCCTGTATTTTCCCTCCGGGGTGGCATTGTCCCCGGCGTGGAGTTTGTCCGCCAAGCTGTTTGGTCCCAACCCGACCTTGAATGTTACAAAAAGCCGGCCCCCCTTATAAACAGCTAATTTTCGGTCTATCTTAGTGACAGTAATGGCAAATGCCCCATTTTGTTTTGACTCCAAGATAGTCTCCCCTATCCATGTCTCCCATTTTCCCAGCAACGATTCATCTCTGTACCGGTCGAGAACTGAAAACACCAGATCTTCCACATCCTGGAGGTAAGGGATCGCTTCTTTTAATTTTTTCTCTGCCTCGATGAAATCTCCTCTCCTGTACAAAAGATCGCCCTCCCTCACCTTCAGCTCTGTGCGTATGAGAAGGGACCGGGCAAACCGGCCTTGGTTGATCATCCTGGAGAGTTTTTTAACAGTATCGATCCTCTTCGTGAATGAAGCTATTTGACTTGAAATGGCTTCCGACCTGCGCAGCCTGTGATCCTCCACCTTCTCCTGGAGATCTTTGCCTGTTCTCAGAAGAGCTTGGAAGGCCATTTGGGCCTCCTGGTAATTCTGCAGCAGAGGAAACTTTGCCTTTTCTTTGATGAGCTGGTCTTTTGCTGCACGCAGAGATTTCGAGTACTGATCGTACTCCTCAGGGGTGTAGAGTGCAGCTCCCGCCCTCCAGAGAGCTTGCTCCTGAAGCTCAGCTTCGTGGACTTCTGGAGGGACAGGTTTGCCCTTACATCCTACAGCAATAAGCGTTAAGAAAAGGCAGACAACAAACCTCCAATCTCTTAAGCACATGCGATCAAGGATATCTTAACGTTATTTCTTGACCTTTTCTATTGCCTGTTTAATTTGGTCTGAAATACTTATTGCCTTTTCCTTGATCGTCTTGGCTGAGTCCAAAGCACCAAAATACTCTTCGGCGTCGATCGATTCCTGGACGCTTGTTAAAGAATCCTCTAAGCCCTTTAAATCGGCTGTGAAAGCATCGATATCCGCTTTCGTGCCTTTTCCTCTGGGTGCATTTTCCAGGTATGTTTTAGCCTCTTCGACCGCGGCCTTTGTCTCTTCCATCATTGCAAGAGCCTCATTTTTCGCCTTTTCCTTCCTTTCCGGAATAGAAGCTTTCAGTGCGTCGGCTTCGGCTTTGACCTTTGCCAGCATATCTTTGGAGCCACCATAGCTCTTAAAGAACTTTTTGCTCTGGGTCTCGACTTCGTCCATCGCTGCGGTGAGCGAATCGTTCAGCGCCTTGAGTTCCTCTGCTGAATAGATGTCAGCACCTTCGCTTTTTGCTGCTTCGACAGCTGCTTTTGCCTCATCTAATGCCTGTTGAGGTTTAGAGCAGCTAGCAAGAAGAAATACAACCAAAATCCCCATTACTGATAACCTAATCATGTTTTTCATACACGTCTCCTTTGTGAAATGATTTTTTGGATTTTTTACCGTTAGCCTCGTGAGCTAAATAATCCGACTCTGGGGTGGTGTGTTTTATTTTTAGGGAAAGAGTCCGTTTATATTGATGATATATGGAATAGGCACTTTGGTCCCCTTCTTCTCTCTTTTTCTAATGGTTCTCTAATTTACCAGAATCTTAAACCAATTCAATAAAAAAGTCAAATTGGATGCTTATTTTTTGTTCGGATGTTTTGATATAATACTGAAAAAAAGTACACACTCTCAACGTTCATAAGGATTTGTTCCCATGGAATTCATATCCCTCGTTATTTTCCTCCTGAGTTACCTCTTGTTTGTTCTGCTTCCCAAAAAGAGAACCCTCATCGCTGTACTTGGCGCACTGTTAGTTGTGCTCACCCGGGCTGTGACCTTAAGAGAGGCCCTTTCCTCCATAAACTGGAATGTCATGGGAATATTTGTGGGGACGTTAGTCGTTGCTGACGTTTTCATGAAAAGCAGAGTCCCGGCCTATTTGGCAGAGATTATCGTCAACAAAGCGAAAAATACGGCCTGGGCCATTCTCCTTATCTGCGCTTTGACCGGCTTCATATCGGCTTTTGTCGAGAACGTGGCCTCTGTCCTGATCGTTGCGCCTATTGCTCTGACACTCGCCAAGAAATTGAATTTTAATCCGATGAAGATGATGATCGCCTTAGCTATCTCCAGCAACTTGCAGGGAGCCGCCACCTTGATCGGAGATCCCCCGAGCATGCTTCTGGGTGGATTTGCCCAAATGACTTTTGGCGATTTTTTCTTCTACAAGGGAAAGCCCGGCATCTTCTTTGCAGTCGAGTTGAGTGCATTTTTTTCCCTTGTTGTCCTATACTTTATTTTCAGGAAACAACGAGAAAAAGAAGTGTTCCTGAGGGTCGAGAAGGTCAAGTCCTGGATTCCAACCTGCCTTTTGGTCGCCATGATTTTCGCCCTTGCCCTATCCTCTTTCCTTGATCCAGGATTTACTTATACAGCCGGCGTCATCTGCATGATCTTTGGAGTCATCTGTGCTCTTTATGAGACATTGAGGAATAGGTCGGATCTTATTCAAGGACTCAAATCCCTGGACTGGGATACGACCTTTTTCCTGATGGGGATATTTATCCTTGTGGGAAGTCTGACCCTCACCGGATGGACCGAAAGAATCTCTGTCGCTCTATCAGGCCTGGTGGGAGAGAATGTTTTCTGCGGGTATGCATTGCTCATCTTGATCGCCGTTCTCTTCTCGGCATTCATAGACAACGTACCGTTTCTGGCGGCCATGCTGCCTGTTGCTCTTTCAATGTCTATGAAGCTTGGAGTCAATCCCCCCCTTTTTCTGTTTGGTTTACTCATCGGGGCAAGCTTGGGAGGAAACATCACGCCCATTGGTGCATCGGCAAACATTGTGGCCTGCGGTCTGCTGAAGAAGGAAGGATACACTGTCAGTTTCAGAGACTTCATTAGAATTGGACTCCCTTTCACTTTGGCCGCAGTTTTGGCTGCTGGCCTATTCATTTGGCATGTATGGAACTAGTCCCCGGATTATCTCAACACCCCTTTTTACCACACAGGTATCCAGATTATCCTACGATTCTTATCTCCCTGTCTCTATTCTGTTATTTGGATCAATCAAACCAGCTATCGATGGGAACGAGATTGCTTCTTTAAATGTGTGGGGAAATCAAGTACAATAGTATTCAAAATCCTTGAGGAGAATTGGATCCCATATTTACTATTAATGAATATTACTCTGAATGGTCAATTGTTTCGATGTCCGGAAAGATGAGGAGATCGGACAGAAAAGGCCAAGAGATCCCGAAAGGCTTGCGATGGAAATAAAAAACATTTTAGTCCCCATAGGGGGATCAGACTACTCACAGAACGCCTTAGAATTTGCCGTTAGATACGCCAAGAAATTCGATGCCCTTCTCACCGGTCTTTACGTGAAGGATATCCGCTTCTTTGAGGGGCCATGGTTTAAGTCCATAAAGGGCTTGGTGATACCTGATCCTTATTTTGAATTAAACAAAAGCGTTGATGCATCCTTAAATGAGCGTGGGAACAAGATCAAAAGTTATTTCGAAAAGGTTTGTAACGACGCCAGCGTGAAACACAAGTTTGAAGCTTATAAAGGAATTCCAAGCAGGATTATCCTGAGCCGAACCACAGGGATGGATTTGGTCATTATGGGAAAAAGAGGAGAACACGCAAAATGGCTCCAACGGTTGTTGGGATCAGAGTGTATCCGTGTACTGCATGACATAGACAAGCCCCTTCTTGTTGTCGACAAGATTTTGCCAAGGGAAGTGAATGAAGTTCTTCTTTGTTTCGCCGGTGGTTATTATGCAGACAAAGCTCTTGAATTGACGAGATATTTCTATCTGAAAAATGGATTTAAATTATCCGTATTGACGATCGCAACAAAAACAACCAAAGCTATTCAGGTGCAGAACAAGGCCAAAGAATATTTGCGCAAATATAGCGTCAAAGCACAATATTTGCTGAGCACTGGAGACGTGGAAAAAGAAATACTGAAAGTCAAAGATGTATGGGGAGTAGATATGATAATTACAGGGGGTAGTCTCTATAAAAAATATGAAGACTACATCTCCTCTTCATTAGCCGATAAAATTTTGAGTGACAGCACAATCCCTGTCCTATTTGTGAGATAGAGAAATTTCATTCCTTGTGAATTGTCGGCTTAAATGATCATTATTGCCCCGGTTCATCACGTTTCAGAGTACCTAGTGGTGTGGATGTTGTAGATTTTGAGCATAAAATAGTCCATATCTCGGTAGCCGTATGCTTTTCGTTTAATGACCTTAATGCGATTATTAATCCCCTCCACTT